>WFSH01000258.1 GCA_015486145.1 Mesoaciditogaceae bacterium | reverse complement strand
GTCGTGAAAATGGTCATTCCGGCCACCGAGCCGGAATCTCGTTTTGAAGAGATCCTGAATAGTTCTCTCGGAACTTTCAAGATGACAACGTGGATAATTCAGCAGCCTTTTGTACGGGCAATTCATGAATTGCCCCTACGAAATCAAAAAAACAATGAGCTCATATGTTCTGACAGTACTTCGAGGGTGCTTATTCTTTTACTTGATGACAAGGTCTTTTGGATGACTTTGTTCAAACCTTAAGAACAGACAGAATAAAGAATTGTCATGTTTTCCCCACAGAAGAGAACCTTTTTTTCACAACGTACAAATCAATGCGAAAAGAATATTCGCACCATAAAGTGAGAAATTCACCACATTTTAAAAGATATGTGCGAAAAAAACATTCGCATTTTAAATTCATTTCCGGCTCTCGCCGTACATTTTAACAAGAGAAAAGTCCCATTTTTCCACATAACATAAGATATTGCGTTAAACTGGCACGAACTTTGCTAACTAAAAGCGGAAACTTAAATTTTTGAGGAGGTGTTAAAAATGTCTTGGAAAGGTTGGGTAGCTCTGATACTCGGAATCTGGTTTATTGTTGCGGCGTTCATTCCAGGTATGCTCGGACTTGGTAACCTTGTTAACGATTTGGTTGTGGGAATAGTCCTTGCGATCGTTGGATTTATGATGATCCCCTCAGGTTCTACATGGCAAGGATGGATAATCGGGATCATTGGTGGAATTTGGATGATCGTTGCGGCATTCATACCATTCATAACTCATGGCCACAATGCCAGTTTGTGGAATGATTTAATAGTCGGTATCATAGTTGTGATATTCTCTCTGTTTGAAAGATCGAAAAAGAACGCTTAATGTGAAAAAACAACCAACAAAGTAAAGACTGCCATTGGCAGTCTTTACTTTGTGGAAGTTAAGTGTTTTCTCAGCTACATGACTCTCTTCGCTATCTTCAAAAGTTCCGCTAACACTCCTCAATAAGTTGTAGAAGAAGAAGGATTTGCAAGACTTGAAATAAAACTACTCTGACCAGATAATCCTCCCATCATTTGCTCCATGGCAGTATATTGTTGAATGTAATAAAGTTGCTGTTGTTTGAGAAGTCGAGCTGTTTGCACAATTTGAGAATTTATATCAAGTAAACGGGACCCTATGTATCCTTGATTTGAAGCGTATTGATCTATTATTCCATTGAACTCTGTGTAAGAATAAAGCGTGTTATCGAGATTTTGAATGACTCCCATTCCCACTTGTGTGTTTCCCGTCGAACTGTTTGGATCGTTTGCAAAAAGCTCATAAACCTGCTGTGGATCGTTTTGAAGAGCTTGTTGCAACTTGTTCGTATCAAGTGATAGCGTACCAACCATGGTCTGGTACCACCCTGATCCAACTGCTCCCGTAGTTATGCCAACAGAAGGCAAACTGTTGTATTCTGAGAGCCCTGGTACCATCTGATAAACCATGCTTTTCATCTTTGAAAGTACACTCTCAAGCATTTCATTTTGATAAAGCACTCCTTGGGTCGCCGAACCACTGGTGGTAGTGGTTTGATTCTGGGGTGGTTGCTGATTGTATTGAGTGTTTATCCAATTGACTATGTCGTTAAAAGATTTTACAAAGCTTTCCACATCTGAGATCGCCGTTGACGTATCTTGGGAGATCGTTAAAGTCGTCGGAGATGTAGAAGCCGAATGAAGTGTCAAAGTTACACCGGGCAAAACATCTGTTATCGTATTCGTGGATCTCGTGTAGGTTGTCCATGTGGACCCGTTATCTGAACTGATCTCTATTTTGGCGTTTTGACCAGTTGTTTGCGTTGCTGAGCTCCCCCAACCCAAAACGCTTATAACGTTTGTTGGATTACTTGTGTTGGTCTCCGCAGCAGTTATAGACACTGGTCCACCAACATTCGATCTCATATACACCTTATCGGCGTTGGAGTCATACCAAGCCGTAACGTTCGCACTTGAACTGTTGATTTCGGATATAAGCGAGGCAAGTGTTTGCGTTGCATCCACAGCGATTTTCACACCGTTGATCGATATGTCACCAGAATTTATGCCAAGACTTGAAAGCGAAAATGAAGTGTCAACGGCACCAAGGTGCACGGTTGAAGACACGGTTGTGTTCCCATTTGCATCAAGAGTTTGAGGAGCATTCTGAATGTACGTAGCCTGCAAAAAATTCGATGTATCTCCAGGAGAACCGAGATTTATGACCGCATTTCCACTTCCAGTTATCACGAGTTTATCGTTTGTAGAATCATAAGACGCAGTAACTCCTGCAGAAGAAGAATTTATCGCATTTATCACATCGTTAAGGGATTGAGTCGACGGATCAACATTTATCTGAACACCGTTTATCGTGAAGTATCCTGCAGTTACAGGCGTTCTGAGGTTTAAACTGCTGAGTGTTTTGGTTGGATCTATAGCATTTCCCACCGTTTTAGAGGGATCAAGAGTTGTAAAGGTTGCCATATTATCAACTTTTATCAGATATGTACCAGTCAAAGCCGAAGAAGAAACACTTGCATCCAAAACGGATGTGTCTGAAACGGTTGATGATTTTGCAAGAAATGTGGATGGCAATTCAAGATTCAACAAGGACTCTCGAAACTTCTCCAACATGGGTTTAAAAGTATTCTCAAGGGCATTTTGCTCATTTTCCAATGATGTTCTCTGAGCTTCGAGTCTGTTCAGAGGTTGCTCTGAAATGCTCATGAGCTTTTTTATTATCGATTGCCAATCCATACCACTACTCAGTCCTGGAACAGAAAGTGGCATTGACAGATAACTGTTAATGTCAGAACTTGTCGGATTTACGTTCACAACATCACCTCTTCAACGGCTTTGGGAGGTTAAACATGTTTATCGACAAAAAGTCCCAAAAGGGCATCTATTGCTTTTGCAAGACGCACAGCTTCTTCAGGTGGAATTTGCCTTATCACTTCCCCGTTTTCTTCGTTTACCATTTTCAAGACTATCATATCAGGCTTTCTCAAAATTTCATACTTGAAACTTATTTTCACAATTTTTTTGAGATCATCCAATTTTTTGGTTAGCTCATCAAAAGCCTTTCGAGAAAGCATGGGATCAACACTATTTTTCTTCTTATCGGTGTTCTCTTTAGACTGAGGGTTCACTTTTTTCACATTATGAACGACCGCAGTCTGCAAATGCTGAGTTTCGAGCAATTTTGCGTTTTGAATTTTTTCCACCATTTTCATCCCTCCAACAGAATTATCGACCAAAAATTCCATAACTTAAGTTTGTTTTTCATATACTTTTACCCACACCAAAATGAAAAGAACCAAATTGAAGATTCTCTTCATTTTTGTATGGGTAAAACATGACGAATCTCTATTCTGTCCTTGAGTTTGATCAAAGTCATTCAAAAACGCCTTGTCATCAAGCAAAAGAACAAACACCCTTGAAGCCTTCGTCAAAACATATGAAGACGCCATACAAGATGTGAAATAACAAAGCTGGAGGCACAGGATGTGCCGAGAAAGCGAATCTAACAGGATGTTAGTATGCAGCGTGCTCTGTTTTTTTGTCATTCTGAACTTGATTCAGAATCTCGATCCACCTTGTTAGTTGCTTGGAGATCCTGAAT
>WFSH01000257.1 GCA_015486145.1 Mesoaciditogaceae bacterium | reverse complement strand
TGGTCTTCGTTTCTGTACGGGCACGGCATGCCGTGCCCCTACTTGCATTTCAAGACCCGACCCCGATTTTTCTAAAATCAATGTCTTTACTTTAATCTCACGAACGATGGAAATCCACTTGCTTCTTCAATTCCACCGTAAAGCTGTGTGTAAGGAAAATCTATTCCTTGATACGCTTCTATCACAGGCAAAGTGAAAAGTGTAACGTATGGCACATCACGTGCCAATATTTCTTGAAGTTCGTATGCGTACTTGCGAGCTTGTAGCATGTCCGTTTGTGATGCAAACTCGTCTGCTATCATATCAAACGTAGAATTGTTGTAGCCTGGGGTGTCCAAACCACCAGGATTGATTCCGTTTTTAGAATAAAAGAAATTTTTCAAGTAATCTGGATACGAATTGACTCCCCAACCAAGTAGATAGATATCGAAGTTATAATCCTCGGTCCAAACGGCTTTAACGATTTTACTAAAGCTCATAAAATCAACAACAATTGGTATGCCAAGATCATTTGCCCATTTTTCAATCCATAGAGCAGCAGTGGCTCTCAAAGGATCATATCCAGCAGATGGAGCCAATAGTTTGATTTTTCGGATGAGCTTGCCATCCGGCCCCTTTAATCCCTTCCCTTTGCTGACAAGCTTTCCATTTTTTATCACTGGGGTTGCTTGCCATGTAAATCCCCCCTCTTTCAAAGTTTTAATTGCCCATTCATATCTTTGTGTCATTGTCATTCCTTGTCCGTACGCTTTGGTGTTGGGATCGTGCCAAAACATATTTTCGCTCTGAACAACAGAATACGCTGGCAAAACTGCATTATTTAAGGTTAAGATTTTTGAAAGAGCTTTTTGATCCACAAGATACGCAATTGCCACGCGAAAAGTTTTGTTACTCATCGGATAGCGACGCATGTTGAAAGAAATATATCGAAATCCTTCTGATTGATTTTGAACTGTTCTGACATTACTCTTATCTTTCTCAGAAACAACAGTTTGCGCAATTGCTCTGCTCAAACCATTTAGTGTTAGAATGAAATTTAATTTCCCTTCAGCAAGGTTGTTAGCTGCTTGAGATTGTGTTTTGAAAAGCTTGTAGGTTATGGTTGTAACATGTGGCCCTTCATAAAATGAAAGATCTGCTTTTCTGGTCGGCAAGCCATAATACGTGTCGTTTATACCAAGCGTTTTTGATGATATGTTGACAGCTCCGTTCTTGTAGAG
The DNA here is from genome assembly GCA_015486145.1 of Mesoaciditogaceae bacterium. Classification (GTDB taxonomy): domain Bacteria; phylum Thermotogota; class Thermotogae; order Mesoaciditogales; family Mesoaciditogaceae; genus WFSH01. Next base: position 1,313 of record WFSH01000257.1, on the reverse strand, counting down.
TGTGATTCTTTCTCCCTTAAAAGGATAAAAAGGATTTTGTGTAACTTCCACATCTTTATCTTTTTCCCATTTTTTTACTATAAAAGGCCCCATTGATGGAAAAGTTCCATAAGTGAATGTGGAGTACTTTTCATCTTTCCAAAAACTCTTTTCCATAATTGGGTATTTGAAGAGGGGCAAAATGTTTCTCAGACTTGCATTCTTCATGTAAAACTTCACCGTGTATTTACCTGTTTTTTCTACTTTTATCAAAGAATAAGATTTTACATTCCAAAAGTTATTTTTCAATGCAGTCTGATAAGTAAAGACAACATCATCAGAGGTGAAATTGCTTCCATCTGACCACTTTAATCCCTTCAACAAATGCAATGTTATGGTGTAATTATCTCGTTCCTTTAGGACTTTCCACATGTCTTTTGCAAGGTATGGAACAACTTCACCGGTTTTGTAGATGGTTCGATATAGTGAGGCATTGAGAGAGTTTTGAATAAAATGATCATTCGCATTTTTGGGTTTCCAAGGATTCAAAGTGGTTATATCCCCAATTAACGCGTATGTTATCGCTTTTCTGTAAACGAATTGCCAAAGGGGACCATTCACAACATGGCCTTTGCTATCACGTGCAACTATTCTCCACGAATAAGCTTTCCCAAGTTTTAATCCTTTAACAGTGTAACTTTGCCTTGTTAATCCAGTTGCCATTAAAGTTAAAGACTCTCCGTTAGGTGCAAAATAAAGTGAGTAAGTTACGGACAAGCTCGCCGGTACGTTTACTTTCCATTGAAGCGTGACATTTGGTGAGAATATCGTTTCCCCATTTGAAGGAAAGGGTTGCACATTTTTTATGATTTCTGCGATACTCTTTGGAGCGTTTGAACAACTTGAAAGGATCAAAGCAACCAGCATTAAGCTCATAAACAAAAACAACAGACTTTTTTTCTTCATGGAAAATCCCCCTTTGAGTGAGAAATATGTGGGAGCTGAAAAGAATTTTATGTGGGATTATTAAGTGGAAGAATACACGTCTTCTTTCATTTTGAAGTAAACGAATGCAAAACGATGATTAAAAAGAGTTACCCCCGATTTACTTGATTTTAGCACAGAAGAAATTAAAAAGTCAAAAGCATATGAACAAATGATTTTGTATCTTTAATTCTTTCAGCAAAAAGGACTTGATAAAATATTACCTCGGGGCTTGAAAGATTTCTTGAAAAGATCAAATAAAAATGGGGAACTTTAAAGAAAAATAAGGTTCTCTTCATTTTTGTATTGGTAAAACATGACGAATCTCTATTCTGTCCTTGAGTTTGATC
>WFSH01000256.1 GCA_015486145.1 Mesoaciditogaceae bacterium | reverse complement strand
TGGAAGATCTTTTCAGAGTCCAAAATAGGCATGTTGGGACTTTGGATAGTCATCATATTTGCCGTGGCAGGTTTTATCGTTTATCCGATATTGGCGGCGACCGTTTGGAAACCGGCGGGGTTAAACGCTATGGTTTCGTACAATCCTGTAACTGGTTATGACTTCACCATTGCGAGTAATCCGGCTCCACCCTCGTGGAGACACCTTTTGGGAACGGGACCACTTGGAAGGGATATCTTGGCTCAACTGCTTTATTCAACACCTAGAGAGTTCATGCTCGGGATTGTGGCGGCACTGATAACGGTTTTCTTGGGAACTTTTATAGGCACCATATCCGCTTATTACGGAGGCATAGTGGACACCTTTTTTATGAGGTTGGCCGATCTCGTTTTGCTGTTTCCCTTCATTCCGTTTTTGATCGTTATAAGTGGGATGATGCAGGTGAATCTCTTGATGTTGGCGTTGATAATCGGTTTGTTATCTGGCTTTGGGGGAATAACCATAATATTGAGATCTCAAGCCATGATCGTCAAAGTCAAGCCCTTCATCGAATCGGCAAAGGTATCCGGTGCAAGTGATCCGTACATCATAGTCAACCACATAATCCCCAACATCATGCCACTTTCGTTTTTGTACATGATGTTCAACGTAACCGGTGCAATCTTCTCCGAAGCTGTCTTGTCATTTTTTGGACTTTTGAACATTCGAATGTCGTGGGGGTTGATGATTTATACCGCTGACACAGCCGGCTACATAGTCGGGACGAATATAGGACATTATTGGTGGTTGTGGATTCCACCTGGTGCATCCATCACCTTGTTATGCGGGGCATTTTATTTTATAGGTCGTGGCTTGGATGAGGTGGTAAATCCAAGATTGAGGAGAAGGTGATCAGGTTGAAACCAATACTTAAAGTCGAAAATTTGAAGATGTACTACAACACCAAATCTGGGTATGTTAAAGCCGCCGATGACGTTTCTTTTGTCTTAAATGAAGGTGAAGCAATGGGGCTTGTTGGGGAATCCGGCTGTGGAAAGACCACCACTTCAATGGCTATCATGAGATTGCTGGCAGACAACGCGGAAATAATTTCCGGCCACATTTATTTCAAAGGCAAAGATCTTTTGAAGCTCAACGAAGATGAGATGAACAAAGTCAGATGGGCTGGCATTTCCATGATATTCCAGGCCGCGATGAACTCCCTAAATCCCGTTTATAGGGTTGGAGATCAGATAATAGAGGCTATTGTTGCACACGAACCAAACGTTACGTTTGAAGAGGCAAAAGAACGTGTTGCGAGTCTTTTTAAACTCGTAGGACTCGATCCAAAAAGAATAGACAACTATCCTCATGAATATTCTGGTGGTATGAAGCAGAGGGCTATTATTGCGATGAGTCTTGCGTGCAATCCGGATATCATCATAGCCGATGAGCCGACGACCGCGCTCGACGTGATCGTCCAAGATATGATACTCAAGGAGATGTCTCGAATTCAGAAAAAACTCAACATGTCGATGATATACATTTCTCACGATATCGCTGTTATAGCAGAAGTCGCCGAGAAAATTGGAATAATGTATGCGGGAAAACTGGTTGAATTTTCCGATTCTGTTACGATATTCAAAAAACCGGCTCACCCGTACACGGTGGGGCTTATGTCATCTTTTCCTTCCATAAAGGGTGAAAAAAAAGAATTGGTGACGATACCTGGGGAGCCACCAAATCTGCTCGAAGCTCCAGATCATTGTAGATTTGCACCACGATGTCCGTTTGCCACCAAAGAATGTTGGGAAAAAGAGCCCCCTTATGAAGAGATAGAACCCAACCATTTTCTTGCGTGTTTTCATCCGCAGAATCTCAAAAAGCAGGTGAGAGAGTATGCCAGAAGCTGAAACGATAAATGCCACAGATGTTGTGCTTAGAGTTGAAAATCTGAAAAAGTTTTTTCCCGTTCGGAAAGGCGTTTTTTCGAGGGTGAGAAGTTTTCTCCATGCAGTTGATGACCTAAGCTTTGAAATAAGACGTGGAGAAGTGCTGGCCCTTGTGGGAGAGTCGGGATGTGGTAAAACCACAACTGGCAAAACGCTTGTGAGACTTCATGAACCGACAGACGGAAAAATAGAATTTTTGGGTCGTGATGTGACACATCTGAGGTTAGCTGCGGATAAAAAATGGTTTCACAGTAAAAGTCAGATGATCTTTCAAGATCCCTTTGAATCATTGAACCCAAGAAAAACGATATTTGACATTGTTTCAGAACCTATGAATATTCAAAGTGAGGGGAGTTTGAAATATCGTGAAGAAAAAACCATGGAAATTTTAAAACGAGTTGGAATATCACCTCCAGATGCGTTTTTATGGCGATATCCACATGAGCTCAGTGGTGGTCAAAGGCAGCGTGTGGCCATAGCTCGTGCCCTCGTCATGAATCCAGAATTTGTGGTTGCTGATGAACCCACATCTATGCTTGATGTTTCTATTAGAACACAAGTGATGAAGTTGATGATGAATCTCATTTCCGAAATGAACATGAGTTTTTTGTACATCACACACGATCTTGCCGTTGCACGTTATATGTCCAACTACATAAGTGTTATGTATCTTGGAAAGATGGTGGAATACGGAGAAACGGAAGAGATCATTCAAAACCCGTTGCATCCATACACCAAGGCGCTGATTTCTGCCGTGCCGGTGCCGGATCCTGAATTCAAACGTAAATCTATTCAGATAAAGGGGGGTATTGGAAAGGCGATAGATCCGTTGCCGAGATGCAGATTTTACGATCGTTGTCCGTATGCCATGGATGTTTGTGCAAATGAAGAGCCTCAGTTGACTGATGTTGGCAACGGGCACAAAGTTGCGTGCTTTTTGTACACGAAAAAGGAGGAGTGACACCTTTGAATTTGTCGTTCAAAAGGACGGTGTTTTTTCTGATAGTATCTTCTGCTCTGTTTGTGAACCTCGCGATTCAAGTCGCGAGGTTCAATTCGCTCACGACATTTTTGAGAAACTTAAAAGTTGACGTATCTCTTGTTGGATTTTCGGCAAATGCCTCAGGTGTTGATTTGGAGATCAATTTAAGTGGCACGTCAAAGGTAATTCAAAAGCAAGCTTTTGTTTCCAGCGCCCAGCTTTTTTTAAAGATCGGTTCTAAAGATCTTGGTTATCACAGGATCGTTGGTGTAGAGGGTTTGATCGCCCAATTCAAAGGAAAATCTTTCTCTTCGGTTGTAAACGTGAGACTCACCGGCTATGAAGCGAATAATTTTGAAAGCGGAATTGGAAGAATGCCGATAACTTACGATGGATATGTGGTTGTTCATACCTTCAGTGGTGGGCATGGTTTGAGAAGTGTGATGCCGATCAAGGGCACCATGAGTGAGGAGGGAATGTGATGCGACAAAAATTAGTGATTCTTTTGTGGTCTTTGATTTTTTCTTTTCCCTTTTTGTTCATGGAACTTTCAATTTTGCTAAATCCTTTTAGCTTTTTCCCAACTTGGCTTCTGTATGTTTTAAGCATAGCGTTGGGTTTTGCAATAGTTGAAGCTGTTGGAGATTTTAAAATTGGCATCTTTGCCACTGTAACAGGC
>WFSH01000255.1 GCA_015486145.1 Mesoaciditogaceae bacterium | reverse complement strand
ACCGCTGATATTATTACAAAGACATTCTTGTGCATTCCGGATTTTTTCTCCAGTTCAGGAGCGTGCCTCAAGAACGTTAAAGAGGCAATACCCACAGTTATGTACATGAACATCGCAGCTGCGACGGTAAGGCAAAAAAATGGAGGTCGGATCTTGAAATGCATAAAGCGGTGAATGGCGAGCAGTGATCAGTGAGCAGTAAGCAGTAAGCAGTGATCAGTAATCTGTGATGAGTAATCAGTAAGCGGTGATCAGTGAGCTGTGAAGAAAAAATCCAAAAACCTACGGTATTTTTTACAAAGTGAAACAGGACTCGACTCTCTTCATTTTTGTGTAGATAAAAAGGGAAGAGAGTCTAAAAAATTCATGGAATTTTCAAAAAAATATCGATCAGATATTGACAAATACATAGGTCGAGTGTATAATATTTAGCACTGCTAATCAAAGAGTTTAATAACATGCAATTCGTAGTGAATAAAACTACCATTTTAGTCTTTTATATTGAATTTTAAATTTTGTTGTTATGCCTTTAGGCTTAAAAAACAGAAGGTTTATTATTTTAAACAAAAGGACAGAATTAAAGGGGTATGCTGTGGAAATAGGAAAGAAATTAAAGAGGCTTAGGCTTTCGAGAGGCTTTACTCAAGAAGAATTGGCAGAACGAGCCGATCTTACAAAGGGCTTTATTTCTTTACTCGAAAGAGATAAAACCTCTCCATCTATTGCGACACTCGAGCAAATACTTGACGTGTTGGGAGTGAGTTTAAAACAGTTCTTTTCTGAAGAAGTGCCATCTAAAGTGGTTTTTACAAAAAAAGACCGTGTGCCGCTTTATGACGAACCCGAGGGTGTTAAAACTCAACTGTTGATACCCGGAGTTGAAGATAAGAAAATAGATCCTAAACTCGTCGTTTTAAAGCCAGGAAGTGCCACGTTGGCAGAAGATTATCATGAAGGAGAAGAGTTCGGTTTTGTCATAGAAGGAAATGTTGAACTGTGGTTAGATGAAACGAGTTACAAAATCAAGGCCGGTGAGTGTTTTTATTACAAAGCCGATCACAGGCATCAGATGAGAAATACCTCAAAAAGCAAAAAATCGATATTCTTGTGGATAACCATAGATTGAATAAGAAATGGAGGCGTGTCAGATGAAATCCCTTGGTAGGCATTTGCTTATTGAGTTCTACGATTGCAATTCTGACGTTTTAGACGACGTGGCAGGAATAGAAGAACACATGAGAACTGCCGCAAGGAAAGCCAATTCAACTGTTGTCAATTCCACTTTTCATCGTTTTAGCCCTTACGGAGTAAGTGGAGTGGTGGTCATTGCTGAATCACACCTTTCAATTCACACGTGGCCAGAGTATAAATACGCAGCGGTGGATCTTTTTACCTGTGGAGAATCGGTTAATCCTTGGAAAGCATTTGAGTATCTCAAAGAATTTTTCCGTCCTTCAAGAGAATCAGTAATGGAACTCAAGCGTGGTGAATACGATAAGGTTGGCATTCCGGAAAGCTCAAACTATAAAGCGACGGAAGGTGTTGGAATTGCCTAAGGAAAATTCTTCTTTACATTTTGATGAGATGTACTGCAACGGAAACCTCGGCTCTCTTTACAGGATAAACAAGGTAATCTATTCAAAACGAAGCAAGATTCAGAGAATAGATATATTTGAAACTACCGATCTTGGGAGAGTATTCGCACTGGATGGTACGATAATGCTTAACGAGCGTTGGGAATTTACATACCATGAAATGATAGCGCACGTTCCCATGTTTTCGCACACCAATCCAAAAGACGTACTCGTGATAGGAGGAGGAGATGGTGGTACTGTGCGCGAAGTGCTTAAGCATCCTTCTGTTGAAAGAGTGGATTTGGTTGAGATAGATCCCGAGGTCATCGAAGCGTGCAAAAAGTACTTGCCTTCCACGGCGTCAAAACTTTCCGATCCAAGGGTTTCAATATACAATGAAGACGGTAAGGGATTCGTAATGCGAAAGCATTCTGAATACGATGTGATAATAGTAGACTCAACTGATCCCTACAAAGGTGCCGGAGAATCACTTTTTACGGAAGAATTTTATTCCGCTTGTAAAAGTGCCCTGAAAGAAAACGGAGTCTTCTCCGCAGAAGCGGAAAACCCCGTTTATGATGGTAAAGAGATGGAAAGATGTTTTGACAAGATGAAAAAAGCCTTCCCAATAGTCAAACCTTACACCGCTTTCGTTCCAATGTATCCATCGGGATTTTGGGTTTTTGCTTACGCATCCAAAAGTGTTGAGCCTACTGTTAAAGATGATGACTCAAGACTAAAAAAACTCACAGGTTCTCTTTTTTATTACAATTTCAAGATTCATGAATCGTCTTTCATAACTCCCACATTCCTCGGTAAACTCCTCGAGTGAAAAAATTCTGTCTTCACGACAAAGTTTTCAACACATAAGGTATGAGATCTACGAGGTCTCGAGGAATTAGCGAGGCTTCGTAGTTTTTTTCGGCATAAATTTCAGCTGCTCTTCCATGAACATAAGCCGCAAGTTTTAGAGCATTTAAGGGTTCCACCCCTTGTGCCACAAATCCGGCGATCATTCCCGTCAACACATCACCAGAACCTCCTGTTGCAAGCCCGCTGTTCCCAGTTGCGTTGAGAAAATATTCTCCAGATGGAGAAGCTATCACCGTTGTGGCACCTTTGAGCAACACATTGACACCTTTTGACTGGGCAAATTCCATCGCATTCTTTACGGGATTTGAAAGGATGTCTTCCACCTTCTTGGATGTTAACCTTGAGAATTCTCCTGGGTGTGGGGTGATCATCATTTTTTTCGAAAAATTGATGTCATTTATGTCCTTTGATAAAAAGTTCAACGCATCTGCATCTAAAATCATTGGTTTGTCAAAATCCGAAACGATCCATTTCACGATCTCTCCAGTTTCAAAGTTGCCACCAAGTCCGGGGCCAATCGCCACAACATCTGAACTTTTTATGAGTTCCTCTATTTTTTGCCTTGAGTTAACAGCCAAAGATCCATCTTGAGTTACCGGAAGCGGTATGGCAATTGCTTCTGGCAAAGAAGTGGTCACAGTTGTGTTGAAAGGTTCTGGTACACCGACGGTCACGAGGCCGGCACCAACGCGCAACGCTCCATGTGCAGCAAGTATCGGTGCGCCCGTGTATTGGCGAGAGCCCGCAATTATCACCACCTTCCCAAATGTTCCCTTGTGGGAGAGACTTGGCCTTTTGGGAAGTAAGGATTTCGCATCATCAAACGTTATCAATTCTCCCTTAAAGCGGGGCTGATATAGTAATTGACGAGGAATCCCTATTTTCCCGATCTTGAGTTTTCCACACATCTCCCTTGCTGGATAGAAAAGCATTCCGGTTTTTAGCGCACCAAAAGTCACCGTTAGATCGGCTTGAATGGCTTCACCAAGCAATTTCCCCGTGTTAGACTCGATCCCGCTTGGCAAATCAACCGCGACCGTGAATTTCGATTTTTCATTGATCATTTTGATCAACTTGATCAACTCATCTGAGAGCAAATTAGAAGCACCTGTACCGAGTATTCCATCTATCACAATATCTGAGGACTTGAGATCCTCAACAAAGGTAGAACCATCAGATTTTTCGTAAAATTCTACCGTCACTCCTAAGTTTTTCAACATGGATAGATGTTTTTTTGGAAGTTCGCCGGTTGGTTCTCCAAGGATCAGATAAACTTTGATCTCGGCACCTGCTTCCAGAAGGTTACGTGCCGAAGCGAGTGCATCTCCACCGTTGTTCCCCTTTCCTGCAAGAATGAGAACTCTTTTCCCCGCCACGGATCCAAATTCCTCTTCTATCGAAAGATACAACGCCATGGCCGCGTGTTCCATCATCATCCATCCATCTATTCCATAAGTGTTGGCGCTTTCTATCTCTATAGCTCTCATTTCTTCTTTGGTAACTATTCTCATAGTCTTACCTCCTTATTTCCATTAATTTCATCGCTATGGCGTACTCTCTTCGTGCTTCCTCGTAACGCCCCATTTTCTCATAGATTTCCGCAATTTTCATATGCCATTGGAATTTTTCTGGTGAATTTGAGAGTTTCTTCATGTAAAAACCAAGCTCCAATTTTTTGAATTTAAAAACTCTGTAGACTGCAAGTCTAATCCTTGGAACGAAGAATGAAAATGCAATGCCTATTAACACGAGAATGCCGTAATACCACGGGTTCAGCCCCCAAACGGATGATATTTTCTTGCCAGTGTGATTTACCCCCTTGGAGGACAAGGCTATGGCTATAAGTTTAGAAGAATTCGGATTTTGTGGATCAGAACTTGCAATTTTTTTCATGTTGTTCGCCAATTTTTCTGGTATGTTGAATTTGGCAGTAGAAATTCTGTTTAACAACAGGTCCAAGTACGTTCCAAGAATTTTGGAAAGTTGTTGGCGATACTGAGATGGAAAATATTGCGAAGCTTTGTAAAAATCGGTGGCATATTCCACAAACGGTGATAGTTCTTTTGCGTTTGACAGTTGCCGAGTGGTATTTGTGATTGAAGTGTAAAGTGAGGTATACTTGGAAACAATGTACTTCCATTGCAAAAGATTGGGGTCTAAATTTACGTGTGAAAAAGATGCCACCAGCGTCTCAAATTCCACAGTTTTAATTCCATTTTGCGATTGGGAAGGGTTGAGACCGCTTAACCACACGTAAGTTTTCATAAAAAGAGTACGAACGTCATATGGCGTGGATATGCCAGCCACGAATTTCGCGGCATTTGTGTCGAACACCTGAGGAGATATCTCTACACCTTGGGCGAAAAAACTCCATAACATTGATAAATTCTCTCTTGGAAGGAAATTCTCAAAATTTGGAATCTTGTAAATAAACCTCAATTTTGAAAAGAGATTTACAGCCTCTTCGTAATTAGCGTTAGAAACGTAATTAAAAAAGTTTGAGTAGTCCCGCGAAATTGGCAGTAAATTGAAAACGAGATCAAATTCATCGGGAAGAGTTTTCACATCTGGCTTGCCGAGTGAAGCATAGAAAGCGTTTAAATTCTCTTGAACAACTGTCTTCGCCACTTGAAATACTGGAGAAGCCTTTGCACTTTCTAAAATCTTCACTTTTGAGTATACCTTCTGAGCGGCTTGAAGAAGTAGAGGCGAAGAAGGACTTGAAAGCAAGAGATTCACCATTTCATCTCTTGCCCGGAAAAGTGTTTCGGTTTTCTTAGAAAGTGCAAGTATTTCACTCACAGAAACGCCAAACAACAACGTACTTGTGCAGATAAAGAGTATCGAAATGAGAAATGCCCTTCTCAATTTTAACCACCGATTGCTTTGTAAAGATAAAACTCTTCTATTAACTTTATGCAGTACATATCTCTTTCGTATCCCAATGATGATATTTGTTTAGATATGTTTTTAACATCCTTAATGCTACTTTTTCCATTGAGATATTCACCGTAGATTTTTGAATACAGATCGAAGAGCTTCGACAACTCATTGTCGTAGATTCTGACGGATTGGGAAAGTATGTGAATATCTCTAAAATACTTTTCCCTTGCAACGTTGAGAAAGTTTTTTGACTCTTTGTTGATCGTTGAATTCCAACTATAATTCAACGACACCCCGAGTTCCAACCGCTTCGTTTGACTCATGAAATCCACGCTTGCGCCCAATGAAAAGTTTGATTCGTTACTCTGGACTTTTGGAAGGGAAACCGGCGTATATCTCTTTGGGATCTTAGGAATATCCAAAGTCGGAAATGCGAGAGTCGAGATCTGTGTCTCAAGAATTGCGTTGATCATTTGAACATCGTAAGTGTATTTTGATTTCAAAAGCTCTATTTCTGTTTCGTTTTTCAAAGAAGTTCCGTCAGATGACAATTGAGTTATCGTTCTTGAATCTCGAAAAGCGTTGAAGAAAAGTTCTATGATTTTTATTTTCAGCTTTATCTTTTCATTCAAGTGATCATAAAGTATCCTATTCGCGGCACGTTGGTAAGCAAACGGATCAAAGGTTGCAAAGAATCCCACTTCGTTATTTGACACTTTCATTCCGAGCTTCAAAGATTGTGAAATCGTCATTTCTGCGGTGGCAGCACCTGAAATGGAGAGCGGAAGTGATAAAGAGCCCCCCAAATCAGTCCCCCAACTGCTAATACCAGTTATTGCAGAAAGGGATTGGGCATACTTTAAATCCGATATGTTGTTTGCAAGAGACAGGAGTTCATCGATTGTTTGACCAAAGGGAATGACGAAGAAAAACACGATCATACCAACTAAAACGATTGTTTTCCTCATTTTCTCACCCTTTCATAGTACCTCATTCGTCATTTACAAGTATACCACCCATACCTTTTTTCGTTGAATTTTCACGCTTTTCTTCTCTTAAAAGCTCCTTGGGTATCACAGAGAGGCGTTGTAGAGTTGAGCATGGATTTGGCGACCTTCACATCGTGATCGATAGCGTCTTTAAGATCCAAGAGATTGGAAAATTTGAATTCAGGTCGCATGTAACAGAGAAGTTCAACTTTTAAGTCACGGCCTATCAGATTCAAGCCTCTTTCAAAGAAATGTATTTCATAAGTTATCTTTCCGTTTCCATCGGCTGTTGTTGGTCTTGTGCCTATGTTCATGACACCGTGAACGATTTTTCCATTTATCATCGATCTTACCATGTACACTCCGTGTTTTGGAACTAAGAGGAAATATTTTGGACGATTCAAGTTGGCCGTTGGAAAACCTATTTTTGTTCCTATTCCGCGTTCCCGAACAACTTTTCCAGAAATTGAAAAATATCTCCCCAAGTACGTTGGCACCACTTCAGGTTTTCCAATTTTCAGTTCATAACGTATTAAACTGCTGCTAACACGATTGCCATTCTTCACGATCTTGGGTATGATCGTGACTTCGAAACCCTCTCGCTTTCCGATCTCGTTTAGCATCTCGGCATTTCCCCTGGCTCCATTCCCAAATTTAAAGTCATGCCCCACATATATGGAACGAACTTTCATGTCGTTGATCAACATTTTTATGAAATCCATGGCATCCATTTGAAAGATGTCACGCAGATCTTTGACGATAACTTCTTCGATTCCAAGATTTTTGAGCAATTCACTTCTCTCTGAAGGTGCGGTCAACAAACCGTAAAAATCCTTCGGTTTAAACAAAGCATCATACGGCATCGCGAAGATCAAAGCAGTTGCTTTTAGGTTGAGTTTTCGCGCGTGCTCAACCATTTTTTTCACAATGTAAGCGTGTCCAACATGCACCCCATCGAAAACTCCTATTGTTATTGCTCTCAATCAAACACCTTCTTTGGACGTAGCACCGTTTCTAATTTTCCAAGTTTTTTGAGAGTCGAGATGTAGGTGGACTTTCTCTCACTCACGGCAATGGAGATAAATTTTCCACTTGGATCCACAATTCTAACCAATTCTTTTTTACCAAATTCATCGAAACTCTCCACTCCATCAATATTCACAGGCTGGCCATTTAAAACCGATTTCGTCGCCTTTTCGGAGATCACAACTGTCGGAAAAAGGGTTTTTGTCACTTCTTCAAGGGTTATCAAATCACGTTCTTTCAATTGATCGGATTTGTAAACATTCACGGCATCTTCGACACTAAAAGGCCCTATGCGAGTTCTCCTGAGCTTATGGGCTATTGCACCGCATCCCAATTTTATTCCCATATCTCGACAAAGCCCTCTGATGTAAGTTCCTTCAGATACGACGGCCGTGAAGTAAACATATGGAAGTTCAATTTTTAAAATGGTGATCGAGTGGATTTTGACAGGTTTCGGCGGCATTGTAATGATCTTTCCCGCACGCGCCAATTTGTAAAGACGTGTGCCTTTGTATTTTTTCGAGGAATACATGGGCGGAACTTGTTTGTACTCGCCCACAAAAGATTTTAAAACTTCTCGAACTCGATTTTCATCAACGTTGCAATCATGCCTCTCGACTACTTTCCCTTTTTCGTCAAAAGTGTCGGTGACAATTCCCAATTGGGCAACAACTTCATAGGTCTTGTCCATGTGTAGGAGGTATTCCAATATGCGTGTACCCTTTTCTATGCCAACAAGCAGAAGTCCGGTTGCAAAAGGATCAAGTGTGCCGGAATGCCCAACGCGTTTCGTAGAGGCCATTTCCCTTACGCGATTTACAACATCGTGAGATGTTGGACCGGAAGGTTTGTCAACTTTCAGAATTCCGCTCATCATTTTTGATTTTCTTGAAAAGTTTGTCTAATTCGAAGGCTTTCTTTATACCACGATCGTGTACAAAGGTAAGCTCTGGCGTTTTGAAACTTCTAAAATTCTTTGCAATTCTTGTTTTGAAATAACCTTTTGCATTCTTGAGAATTTCAAATATTTTCTCATTCTTTTTTGCATCTTCTTCAAAAATACTGAAATACACACGTCCATATCTGTAATCCTTGGAAAGCTCTACCCTCGTTACGGACACAATTCCTTTGACGCGTGGATCTTTCATGCTTCTAAGAGCTTCTGAAATGACTTTAACCATTTCTGACTCCATCATTTCTTTTTTATACATGCTCATTGTGTACAGCTCCTCTGTTTGCAAAGCTCAGCGTACGAATTATATCACATGGTTGGAAACTTAATTTGAAAGATGGATAAAGTTATTCGAAAGACTTCAGGAAGGAGATCTCAACGATTATTCAGCTGTTTTTTAGTTCATCTTAGAGTACGTTTCAATGAATTTATTTATACGCCTTCTGACGTCCTTTAAATGTTCAACATATTGACGTAAGTAGATTTCACCTTCTGGGGTAATGCTGTAAACACGTCGTGGAGCTCCCACACCGGTGGTGTTCCATTTGGAAATGACTATTCCTTTTGCTTCCATTTGGCGAAGTAATCTGTATAGAGTTCCCATTTGTCCAATTCCGCTGAATTCAACGTCAAATTCACCAAGTGATTTGGTGAGATCGTAACCATGGGCGGGACCCTTTGAGAGCAACAACAACACGTATCCCTCTATCCACTGACTCGTCTTTATTTCCCGGTCTCTTTCGCACCATCGGCCCATACCGTGTCTTGATCTTGGCACAACGTTCATCCTCTCGTCAGAATTGGAAGAAATATTTTGAATTCGGAACCCACACCTTCTTCACTTGAAACCTCAATGCGTCCCTTATGTTTTTCGATTATCATCCTCACAATTGAAAGCCCAAGTCCTGTACCCCCGACTTTTCTCGAGCGAGCTTTGTCTACCCTGTAGAAACGATCAAACAATCTCGGAATAGAGTCAGCCGGTATACCTGGTCCTGTATCTTTTATGCTCAACGAACACTCACTTTCTCCAACACCGCAAGACAACTCTACATATTTTTCACCTTTTTCTTTCTGAGACGTGTATTTTATGGCGTTGTCTGTGAGGTTAAGAATAGCCTGAACCAACCTGTCAAAATCTCCTTTGACAGTCACATCTGAGTCACAAGAAATTTTGACATCAACCCCCAAACTCTCGGCCATAGGTTTTACTATTCTTGAAACGTACTTGACCACTTCATCTATCTCAACCTCTTCAAAATTAAACGCCGCTTTGCCCTCTTCAATTTTTTGGAGATCCAGCAAATCGTTTATTAACCGTCCCATTCTTGCAGATTCTGCTTCTATTATTTTCAAAAAATGCTTGGACGTTTCTATGTCCGAAAAATCATCGTCAAGCAATGTTTCCGCATAACCGTGGATAGAAGTTAGAGGTGTTTTCAGCTCGTGCGAAACGTTCGATATGAACTCTTTTCTCACACTGTCAAGTTCCCGTTCTTTGGTTACGTCTTTTATGAGAATGATAAGCACCTCTTCTTTTCCACTTAAAACAACAGGTATAGAATCACACTTCACAAAACGTTTTTTGGGGTATATAATGGATATTTCAGTGGAATCTTTCAAGAAAGATTTTAGATTTTTATCGGCAAAATTCAGTAACTCGTAATTATCCACCAATTCAACTAACTTTTTCTTGTCAGAGTGTTCTTCTTTTATCCCAAACAACTGGCGGGCAGCCGAATTATCCATCAATATCCTTCCGGATTTGTCAAGTATTATTATTCCATCACTAATATTCTGGAGGATAATACGCATATTCTCACGACTGTGTATTGCCTCTTCGTATTTACCCTCCAGATCGTGTTTCATATCTTTTAACACATCAAGAATCTTTATTATGGGAACATCTTTACCGGTTATTGCGTGAGAAACGTCTTTAAGAATACGTTTGGCTTTAACAAACTCAAGATACGAAATTACTGCAAATACAACACTTCCGGCCGCAACAGCCGACAACAAAATTATCCAGAACGTGAACTATCAATCCTCACTTCCTGGATCCTTGAATTTGTATCCCTTTCCCCTCACCGTGATGATATAATTGGGATTTGACGCATCTTCTTCTATTTTGGTTCTCAGCCTTCTTATATGGACATCTACGGTACGAGTATCACCATAATAATCGTATCCCCAAAGTGTGTCAAGCAACACGTCTCTGCTAAAAACCTTGCCTTTATTTTCTGCTAAAAACCTGAGAAGGTCAAACTCCAGTGGTGTTAAATTCACGAGATTTCCCCTGACTTTGACCTCGTACTTTTCCAAATCTATTTCCAAATCCTTGGCTGAGATCTTTTTCGGCTTTTCTTCACTTTTCTTGAGAGCTTGATCAGTTCTTCTGAAAATGGCTTTTATTCGTGCAAGAAGTTCTCTAACACTAAAGGGTTTTGTTATGTAGTCGTCGGCACCGAGTTCAAGTCCAAGTACCCTGTCAAACTCCTCACCTTTTGCCGTCAAAAAGATCACGGGTTTATCTCTGTTTTTGTCTCCACTCCTCAAAGTCCTCACGAGTTCAAAACCATCCATTCCTGGGAGCATAACGTCAATTATGAAAAGATCTATGTCGCTTTCATTTATCATTTCAAGAGCTTTTTCCGCGTCATAGGCTTTAATGACGTCGTACCCCTCCTTCTTAAGATTGTAGCTAACAAGCTCAACTATTGATGGCTCGTCATCAACAACCAATATCCGCTTTTTTGCCACTTCTAATCCCTCCTTGATTATTTATCTTCTCACAGACACCACATGCTTCACACTCTCCGATTTGGCAATCGGGATATGTTTTGAACTTAAATGCCATCTCTTTTTGAGAATCCAAAAATGATTTCTCCATGCCATTTATGTAACTCCAACTTCGACGAGGAACCCAGGATTTTTCCGCACTCTTTAAAACCTCAAATGGAGCATCTGCCTTTGCGAGCTCTTCGGAAAGTTCTGGAGATGCGGTAGAAATCACCCATTGGATTCTTGACAACCTCACACTTTCAAATTTGAATTTAACATGCATTTTACCAAGTGTAGAACTCAAATAACGCTGACGCTGCTTGAGTTCTTTTTCATCCAACATCTTGAAATCCTCAAAGGGAGTCCAAGGTTTAGGAATAAATGGATTGAAACTCACATAAGGTAACATTAGATTTATTTTAACATTTTTTACAATATCAATTATACCATCAAGATCACCGCACTTTTCCTCAGGAAGACCGTACATAAAGTACATTTTCACTCTTTTTAATCCTGATTTTTTGATGTGTCGAATGGCTTGCTCAATGTCACCTTCCGATATCTTTTTGTTTATTAAATCTCTTAAACGCTGGGTTCCAGCTTCTGGAGCGATCGTGATCTCACGTTCCCCAAAATTTACAAGAGAATTGATCAGTTTAGGAGTCAGGGCATCAAGCCTCAAAGAAGAAACGCTTAAGCTTTCGATCTTGTTTTCGATCCAATCCAAAAGCTCATCCAAATACGGATAGTCAGTAACCGTTGCGGCGACTAAACCAAGCTTTTTGGTGTATTCAATGGCAGAAGAAATTCTCTTCTTGATTTCCTCCAACTCCATGTAACGCATGGGTCGGTAAACATAACCCGCCACACAAAACCTGCATCCTCTTTTACAACCACGCTCTATTTCTATTAAGTACCTCTTGCCAAATGCTCCATACCGCGATAGAAAGAAAGATTCCGCGAGTGATTTTTTCAAATCTTTCAGCTTTGAAAGTGCCACTTTTTTGACTCCGAATGTTGGTATTGACAAACAAGACATTCCTGCGAGTTCTTCCAAAATCTTTTCTCCTCGCATGCCTTGATCCAAAAGAGAGTACATTTTTTCAAAGAACTCGGTACAACCTTCTATCTCACCATGAAAAATCACATCGGCCACAGACCACAGGGAATTTGGATTGAAAAACGTCATTGCTCCTCCAACGATCACAAGAGGATTCCCATTTCTCTTGTACGACAAAGCGCTGATGTGAGTCTTTTGAAACACACTTAAAACATTCAGAACGTCCAATTCAAATGAGACTGAAAAAGCCCACACATCAAAATCCGTCAACAATCTGTTATGTTCTATGGATCTTAACTGCGAATTTTTCTCTTTATTGTACACAAAACGCTCGCATCTAAATCCAGTCAACGATGCCATCGCGTAAACTGAATTGAATCCAAGATTTGCGATCGCTGAGCCATAATCATTTGGAAAAATCAACGCAATCGAAGGCCCACCGTTTGCTTTTTTTATTAGAACCTCTTCATCCGTTTTCTGCTGCAACGTTACCCTCACTAACACCCTGATTTTTATTGACGGTATCCGTTGTTTTTACTTCGTCGCTTTTAAGTAAGCGATTGAGTTCTTCACCTTCTATAGTTTCTTTTTCCAAGAGAATTTTAGCTATTTTATCCATTTTATCACGATATTCCAACAAGATTTCTTTAGCTCGAGAATAACATTGGCTAACTATAACCTTGACTTGTCTATCTATCTCTGATGCAGTTTCCTCGCTGTAATTTTTCATTCTTGAAAGCTGCTTTCCAAGAAAGACCTCTTCTTCCTCTTCACCCCACGCAATTGGTCCTATGTTTTCGCTCATCCCATACTTACACACCATGTCTCTTGCTATCTTTGTGGCTCTTTCTATATCATTAGATGCTCCCGTGGTGATTTCGTTGAAAACAAGCTCTTCAGCAGCACGTCCTCCAAGAAGTCCACTGATTTTATCCAAGATTTCATTTTTGGACATCAAATATTTGTCTTGAAGCGGTAACTGCAAAGTGAACCCCAAAGCGTGCATTCCACGGGGAACTATTGAAATCTTATGAACCGGATCGGCGTTTGGAAGCACTGCACCAACAATCGCATGGCCAATCTCATGATAAGCGACTATTTTTCGCTCTTTGGCACTCACGATCTTTGACTTTCTCTCCGGACCGGCTATAACCCTGTCTATCGCTTCTTCAAAATCGTCAAATTCTATTTGTCTTTTTTTCCTCTGTGCTGCAAGCAAGGCGGCTTCATTCACAAGATTTTCGAGATCGGCACCCACAAAGCCAGGTGTCCTCTGTGCCAATAACTTTGGATCGACATTCCTATCTATTGGTTTTCCACGCATGTGAACACGTAGTATGGCTTCTCTCCCGTTTATATCTGGCGGATCCACGAGAATCTTTTTGTCAAATCTTCCCGGTCTTAAAAGGGCAGAGTCAAGTATATCAGGTCTGTTAGTTGCAGCCATGACGATCACGGCTGTATTTTGATCAAATCCATCCATTTCCACAAGAAGTTGGTTTAAAGTTTGCTCCCTCTCATCATGGCCACCTCCAAGCCCTGCTCCTCTCTGACGACCAACGGCGTCTATTTCATCTATGAACACAATTGAGGGTTGATTTTGCTTGGCCTGGGTGAAGAGATCTCTCACCCTTGCCGCACCAACACCCACAAAGAGTTCCACAAAATCTGAACCACTTATGTGATAAAATGGAACATTTGCTTCACCTGCCACAGCACGTGCAAGAAGAGTCTTTCCGGTTCCCGGAGGACCCACGAGAAGTATTCCCTTTGGCATCCTCGCACCGAGTGTATTAAAAGATTGGGGATTTCTGAGAAATTCCACAACGGATTTCAACTCTTCTTTTGATTCTTCAACACCCGCGACATCTTCGAAGGTTACTTTCTTTTCACCAGAATTATAGACTCTTGCAGGACTTTTGGTAAAAGTAAAAGCTTGGGAGCCACCTCCTCCCATACGCCTCATGAGGAACCAGAAGAACAAGAAGAAAATTGCCAAAGGTATAATGGTTCCGAGAATGTTGAGCCACATAGAAGCGTTTCCAGATTGTTTCGCAACTACTTTTATATGTTTAGAATACATTTTTTCCACAAATTGGCTACTTGTGATTAACCATGGCGCGTAGAGTTGATACTTTTCTCCATTGGCTATGACTGTAGTGTTACCGTTACTACCTATGATAACCTCTTTTATAGGTGTGGGATTTTCTTCAACCATTGTCAAGAACTTTGTGAACCCAATTTGAACAATGGGAGTAGGAGTTTGCCACATACTTCTTACGAGAAAGAATATTAGTATAAGTATCAACGTGTAAAGCATAAAAGACTTCCAATTTGGGCCAATTGGTTTGTAATTCTTAGGCATGTTTTTAGAAATTACCTCCTTCCCGAATAAGTAACAAGACTTTACGAGTCGTCTTTGTTACTTTAAAATCTTCGGGTATTGTTATTCCAACAATCCAAACTATCTTACCATTTTTTTGAGAAATTATTGGAAAAATTTTTCTTGAATGAACCGAAACTTTTCGATCTTTCAAAATGGAAAGTACACTTTTATGTCCATTCATCCCAAGTGGAATAACCTTTTCACCAGATTTGGGTGTCCTCACAAAAAGTGGAAATTCAACCTTCTCGGCATCCACAACAGCGACCGTTTTTGCATCTCCAAGAAATCCATTGAAGTTTTCGATTTTTGCATTTACCTTTAGAGACAGTTCCTTTATTTCGACTCCACCGGGTATTCTGAGTTCGATGGGTTCTTTCCATTTGAGGGATTGAATCTTTGGACCAATAAAAAATGTGTCACGCGTTTTCACGGCGTATTTGTTTTTACCAAGATTTATCTCACCTTCTCCAGCTTTCTCGATCAGATCAACCACCGAATCGATCTTTTCTCTGGAAATTCTGATCTTCAAACGCCTAAAACATTCCTTTACAAGCTCACTTAACAAAAGATGCGCTTTACCGTCGAGATCCTCCGTTGAAAAACTTATTTTACCATCGTCGGACACAACTGCTTTTTCGAATATCTCTTCAACTTTATCATTGACAAAATCTTGGTATTCACGAAGTACTTCTGTGACTTTTAACACCTTGTTTTCAATTTTTGAGCAAAACTCATTTTTTATCATTGGAACGAGAATGTGCCTCACTTTATTTCGAACGTAACGTACATCGAGATTTGTTTTGTCTTCAAAAAAACTCACTTTCTTTATTGTAACATATTCTCGAATCGTTTTTTCATCAAAGATCAAAAAAGGTTTTATATATGATCCATTTTTCGGTCGCATGCCGATTAGCCCACCAATACCACTTCCCCTAAAAAGTCTGATGAAGAAATTTTCAGTCAAGTCTGAAAGGTGATGTGCGGTGGCTATTTTGGTGGCATTAAATTTTCTCATCGTATCTTCCAAAAATTGATATCGTACTATTCTTGCGGCTTCTTCGAGAGATAGTCCGTTGTGTTCTTTTTTGTACTCGGGAACGTTTCTCATTTCTACCAGGCACTTCATCTTGAGCGCTTTAGCCATTTTACAAACCGCCAGCCCCTCTTTGGAAGCTTCGGGACGTATCATGTGATTGAGATGAGCAACGATGAATTCAGCCTTTAACTCCATCTTTATAGAGTTTAGAGCGTACATCATGGCAACTGAATCCGCACCACCAGAAACGGCGAGAACAATGCGTTCGCCCGGATCTATGAGCCCCTCTTTTTTTATGAATTTTAAGAGCCTGTACTCAAACTCATTGAGCTTCATGATACGATCCCTACCATCACAACACAAAAAGTAAACCCAGAGTTCACCCTGGGTTATGGAGCCAGCGTAGGGACTCGAACCCTAGACCTACTCATTACGAATGAGTTGCTCTACCAACTGAGCTACGCTGGCAAAAAGACTCAGCGTAAAATTATACTACATGGGTAATTTTCAGTCAAGCTTGAGTACTTTTTGTTTTACCCACACAAAAATGAAGAGAACCAAAATTTCACTCTTCCTCCAAAAAAGTGATACAATCTAATTGTAAGATTTTTTTAATTAAATGAAGTTCAGGAGGAAATATCATGACATTTTTTAGCGAGATTCTCATCTTAACACTTGTTGTGGTTTTGGGAACGTTGGGAGCTTTTTTGCTCTTTTCCACTTTCAACATGTACTCTCCCAAACCCGTTTTAAATTTATCTCCAATTGACGTTCCTGCCACTTTAAAAGAAAACGTACCGGAAAAAATTTCAATTTTAACGTGGAATATTGGATACGCCGGTCTCGATAAATCCGAAGATTTTTTCATGGATGGGGGCACCATGTCCATGCCAAAAAACAAGAATGTGGTGGATCAAAACATGAAAGCTGTAACGGATTTTCTCTCTTCTAACAAAACAGATTTTGTGCTATTACAAGAAGTCGATAAAAAAGCAGCTCGCAGTTACGGAATAAACGAAGTTGATCGAATAACAAAAACTTTGAAAAATTACGAGGCTTTTTATGCGATAAACTACAAAGTGGATTTTGTCCCCGTACCGATCAACCATCCCATGGGAAAGGTAGAATCGGGAATAATGGTCCTCACAAAGTACAGATCAATTGACGCCATTCGATATGCTTTCCCCGGTGATTATTCGTGGCCCACCAACCTTTTTCAACTCAAACGTTGCTTTATAGTGACACGGTACAAAATCAAAAATTCCAACAAAGAGTTGATTTTGGTAAACTTACATTTGTCGGCTTTCGACAAAAGCGGAAATCTCAGAAAGGGACAGCTGAATTTTCTGAGAAATTTTATGCTTAAAGCATATCAAAATGGAAATTACGTGCTTGTTGGTGGTGATTGGAACAACATCATGCCCGGAATATCCATTGATCGTTTTCCCCACACCACACCAAAAAAGTACATCGAAGGGATATACATGAATTTGCCAAAAAACTGGACTCCTGTTGGATGGAAATGGGCGTTTGATCCCAAGATTCCAAGTGTACGCTCTGATGAAAAGCCTTACGTCAAAGGTGAAAATTTTACAACCGTGATAGATGGGTTTCTTTTGTCTCCAAACTTAAAACTCGTTTCCGTGAAAACTTTTGATCTTGGATTCTCCAACAGCGATCACAACCCAGTTGAGTTGATCGTTGAAATCACAAAATAAAAGTGAACAGAACTGACGACAACAGAACTCATCAAAGTCTTCGGGCAGTTAGAATAGGCATATACGGAAATACCGCACTTGCGATATTCAAAATCGTGTTGGGGATATTTTCGTTTTCTTTTGCGCTTATAGCAGACGGAATAGATACAACATCAGACATTGTAAAATCGGTGCTTGTCTACAGAGCAGTGAGAATTGCGACAAAACCTCCGTCCTCAGAATATCCTTATGGTTACGGCCGGGCCGAAACGATCGTAACAACCGTGGTGGGCATGTCTGTTTTATTCACCGGTATTCTGATCTTCGTAGAAGCGTTGAAAGACATGCAAAAATCCGAGATCATCGGCTCTTTGATGGTGTTAGGTGCTCTGATAAGCATTGTTGGAAAGTTCTTTTTATCCTTTTACATGCTCAGAGTTGGAAAAAAATTTTCGAGTCAAGCTCTTTTGGCCAACGCTAAAGATTATCTCAGTGATGTGTTTGCCTCTGGTGCTGTTTTGGCTGGTGGTGTTTTGATCCTGCTAACCGGCAACCCAATTTTTGACCCTTTGGCTTCCATAATTGTTTCTGGGATCATAGGTTACATGGGTATTGAAATAGTGAGAGGTAGTATTCCAGAAATAATGGAAAAAGAGTCTTCTCCAGAAATGATCAGCACCATAGACGAGATTGTCAAAGATATGCCCTACACGTTTCATCCACATCTCGTTAGAATTAGAAAGTTAGGACCGTATTATCTCGTGGATATGCACGTGGAATTACCTGGAAGAATGAGTTTGAAAAAATCCCATGAAATAGTAACCTCAATCGAGAATCGCATAAAGAGCCAACTCCCAAGTGTGAAAGAAGTGATAATTCATGCCGAACCCATAGGAGAGGGGAAAGACACAAAATGGAATGAAAGGTAAATGACATATTTTGTGGTAAAATACAGGCAAGCGGTGTGGATAACGTATTTAATTGTATGCATATCTTAAAAGGAGGATGAAGAGATGTCCTTAGGAAAATTTATCAGTGGGGGAGGACCTATACTCATCGTAATTCTGGCTTTAGGTGCCCTTGGTCTTCTTTTCTTTTTCGAAAGACTTTTTGTGATCTTGAAAGAAAGAAGTGAGTTAAAGGTACTTTCAGCCAAAGTCAGAAATTCGATTGCCCAAAAGAATTTTACGGCTTCCAAACAGCATTGCAGAGCATCTTCCAGCGTTTTCTCATCTGTGATGCTCAAAGCGTTTGAGTACTATGAAAACGACAGACTTCCAGAATTTGAAAGTTCACTCCAAGATTTTGTGGAAGACGAGACTTTTAAATTGGAAAGGAATTTCAGGTACATCAGCATGTCTATAGCTGTTTCTCCACTACTTGGTTTTTTTGGAACAGTTGTGGGAATGGTTCAGGTCTTCAGTGGCATCAAACAAGCTGGTGGTATTTACGGACTTAAAGGTCAAGCTTCACTCGCTCAAGGTATAAGTGTTGCTCTGTACACAACGGTTGGTGGTTTGGCGGTGGCAATCGTTTTGGCAATACTCATGACGCTCTTGAGGGAATTGGAAGACAAACTCATCAGTTCAACTGTGGAAGAGATTCGCGTGGCAATTGGAAAACTCAAAACCATCCCCGTGGGGGAGGTGCGTTGAATTGAGACGAAGGTCTGGTAGCGGGGCTGAGGATTTCAGAATAGAGCTGACGTCACTTGTAGATATAATTTTTCTATTGATCCTCTTTTTGGTGTTAACCACGACCTTCACAGTCAATCAAGGTATGTTCAAAGTGAATTTGCCCAAAGCCGTCACCAGCGTTTCCAAACCCACCCAGAGTAACAAGGTACTAACCATCTTGGTAACTAAAAACAACGCTGTGTATGTGAATAACACCAATGTGGGATTAAAGGGGCTAGCCAACTTTATCGGTACTTACGTTGCTCAATATGGTACACCTACGGCTGTTTATCTTAAAGCCGATCAGAGAGCCGAATACGGAACAGTAATAAACGTCATGGACGTGTTGAGAGTCAAAAAAGTTTTCAACATAGATCTGATTGTAAAAAGGCTCCAGTAAAATTGAGGGGTGAATTTGATGAGATATGTGACTTCTGCCGTTTTGGCAGTGGTGGTAGAGTTGATCATCCTAACCGGCTTAATCGGTATGTTCAACTCGGCACACGTTAATGTGGTAATGTATCCTCAGGTGTTAACCATAAGCTTAAAAGCCGTTACCGTTCCAGTATCTGAAAAAACCGCATCAGCAAATCTAAACAGCAAAGGAGAAAACGGAAAGGCCAAACAAGCTCCCTCTCTGTCACTCTCGGACATGAAGCTTATCAGTACCCTTAAATCTTTCAAAAAACCCAAAAAACCAAAGCTGGCTGGAACTTCAAAAGCAAGCAAAGTTGGTCCTTACATGGCAAAAGAAAAACCAAGTATGCCCTCGTCATCTTTGGCGGGATCCTTTAAACCTGCGGAAGTGAATCCCACTTTATCAAAAACCGTTAATCCACAATTTGTATCAGTTAACGCCTCTTTTTTAGGAGTCTACACCTTTTCACAGTTGGTAAATCTTGGAATTCCGAATTTTCAGACAATAGAAGGCTTTATGAAGCGCGACTACAAAATTGCACTTTCCAAACTTCCAACGGCAATGGCTTATACCCTTGGAGGAACCGTTAAAGGTATTGTCGAAGTTCAAACTGACGGTAGCGTTAAAGTTCAACGCATCTTAAGTTCACCAAGCGTCATATTAACGGATATTTACACAAGAAATCTGGAAAAATTCGTCACATTTCCAAGAAGTTTTGCCCTTAAAGATATTGAGATAGAAGCAATATTTAATCCTTCTTCCGGTACCGTCAAATAAACTACCAGCGAGTTGTCATATCTATGTTTTCTTTTGGTATAAGCGAGTAGCGATATATCAAATCGCGGAAGTCTTTTTTTATGTATATTCTTACCAATTGCAACATATTTCCAGACATGAGTTTATAAGTTGGATACTCGCGTTCGAATTCTTCAAATGTCATGATTCTTTCATCGCTGTCTTGAATGTAAACTCGATTAGAAAGAAACTCATCGGGATGCACCAAAGTGAGTTTATACGGGGTATCCACAACAAAAAGATTCTCAAAATCTTTTAACAATTCTTTTGCCGCTTCAAGATCTTTCGAGTTTATTTTCGAATCCTTGATCATTTCTTTCAACCGCTCCTTCATTTTTTTCAACGTTTCATCTCCCAGCGATCTCGAAATCGTACTTGGATCTATACCGGTGGCAGAAAATGGTATCTCCACGACGAGTTTCCACAGATCACGTCTTTTCAGTCTTTGAATTATCTCATAAGCTTCACGCACATCTTTTGTCAACTTGCCAGATTTAATGCTTTGATGGTAAAGTAGATTCATTCCTTCAAAAACCGTATCATCACTGAGTTGCAAAAAACTGTCGAGATCTTTGAGATGACCGGCAAAGTCAAGGGGCTTCATAGCTTTCCTGAGAAGTTCTTGTATCATCATGTCCGCAGCCCTCGAAGTTTTGTGAAAGTACACGTTCTTGTACATCATGAATCTTCCAAAGAGAACCGTGTATATATCATCAACAACCTTTAAATTGTAAGCCAAAACCTTCTGATCATCTCTGTTGGCAATGAGAGAGTTACGAACGATCCTGTTCATCGGCACCGTTCCATAGTGTCTAACACCACTAAAATAAGCATCTCTTATGACAAAATCCATCCGATCCGCACCCAATGGCCCCTGAACGACGTTGAAAAGAGGATCACCAAGTTTTTCCCCAACAAATATGTTGTTTACTTTCTCCATAACGGCTTTAAAAGGTTGTTTGGGAACGTTTCCAAACATTACCTCTATTTCTTCCATAACATTTTTTTTGAACGTCGCCCCTGAAAAATCGAAATTCTCCTTCATACATTCTGGTAACTTTTCCAACAAAAGTCGCTCTCTAAATTGATCATGTCCCTCTTCATAGCCAAGGGCAGAAAAAACCACATCGTCAAATTGATGACTAAATGGTCCATGCCCAACATCGTGAAGTAATCCCGCGAGACGACAAAGTTTGTATTGGGGAGAATTTTTTCCAAAAAGGTGTGCAGCATACATACCGGAAACATGCATCGTTCCCAGTGAATGAGAAAATCTTGTATGTGTGGCACCTGGATAACTCATTTGAGCTCCCGCAAGCTGTGACAATGCTCTCAACCTTTGAACTACCGGGGTATCGGTTACCAAAATTTCTAAAGGATAAAGAAAGATTTCTGAATACAAAGGATCACGAGACACTTTATGGTACAATTGAATCGCCTCTTCAACGTTGTGTTTATTTACAATTCTAACACAAAGGTGGTAGTTTTGTACATTTTAATGCAAACGGTTTTTCTTGTGATTGCCCTTTTTTTACTGGAAAGGTCATCTGATTGGCTTGTGGAAGGTTCGTCTGGACTGGCAAAGAAATTCAAAGTTTCAGATCTTTTCATTGGTCTCACAATCGTTGCATTTGGAACAAGTGCACCAGAACTTGCGGTAAGCGTGATCGGTGCTATTCAACACAATGGCGGCATTTCTATAGGTAATGTTATAGGTTCTAATATGGCCAACGCTGCACTTGTACTGGGAAGTGCCATAATCGTTGGCAGTGGCTTGGTGATAAAAAAACAAACATTACACTATGAGATCCCCCTCATGATCCTTGCACAGCTCGTAGCCACCATGATGCTTTTAAAAAGCGGGTACCTCGACTTTTACAATGGAATTGTACTTTTAAGTTTTTTCACGGTGTTCATTGCTTACGCTTTTTCAAGTTCCAAAAAGGGATTTGAAGAGGTTAAGGTAAAACAACGCTCCATATTCGCTTACTCACTGTTAACGATCATCGGGATGGTAGGTGTAACGGCTGGAGGCGAACTTGGCGTGTATTCCGCTGTAAATCTCGCAAGGTCTTTTCATGTCAGTGAAACGTTGATAGCCACAACTATTATTGCTTTTGGGACAAGTGTTCCCGAGCTCGCAACATCGATCAAAGCGGCTTTGAAATCAAAAAAGGACTTAGCCGTTGGAAACATCGTGGGATCCAATTTGTTCAATATTTTAGCCGTATTGGGAATTTCTTCACTTCTCTCTCCCATAAAAACAGATAGAAATATAAATTCCGATCTGATATTCATGAACGCCACGGGATTACTGTTGTTCTTTTTGTTTTTGAATGGAAAACGTCGAGCCAAAAGATGGAAGGGAATACTTCTGGTATCGGTTTATGGGTTTTACATAATTTACGAAATTTTTGTTCGCTGAGTCAAAATCAAATCTTCAAATGCTTCCATCAATCTTTTTGTCATTTCGCCAAGCTCAAAACTCGTATCATCTATCTGAACAACCGGCATGACTTTTGATACGGTACTCAAAAGTATAACCTCTTTCATGTGCCACACCTCATCAAGCCACACCCTACGCTCAGTCACTTCCACACCCATATCTTTTACTATGGAAAGTACTTTAGAACGAGTTATACTGGGCAGTATATTCTCAATCTTAGGGGCAACAACTCTTTTCCCATCAAAAAATATGTACGAAGAGCTACCCCCTTCTGTCACATATTTTTTCCCATCTTCCATCCTGAACATCAAGGCTTCGTAAGCCCCTTTAGAATGGGCATGATTCTTGGCAAGCACATTTGGAAGCAAATTTATCGTTTTATGCTCACACAAGCCGTGACGCATATCCGGGAAAGTAACGAGTTTTGCTCCTTTCTTCCACAAAATTGGATCGATCTTTCTCAAAGGTTGGACTATTTCAAGAAATGTTGGCTCGTATTTTTCCCCAAAAATATGGTCTCGAATTTCATCATAGCCCCGCGTCAATTCAAGAAAAAGTTCCCCATTTTTCACACCGTTTAGCACGGACAACTCTCTTGCCACATTTTTAATTTTCTCCAAATCGTACCTCAACTTCATCCCAAAAAAAATTGCGCTTCTTTCCAACCTTTTAACGTGATCTTCGAGAAATGGGAAAATTCCATCTACAACTTTGACCACATCGTAAATTCCATCCCCAAATATCATTCCCCTATCAAGTGCCCTGATAACTTCGGAGTCAGAATCAGCTATCTTTCCATTGCAAAATATCTTCACGCTTAATCGCCTCTTCGCAAAATAAATATGAAGAAAATCGTTCGTGTAGATTTTAACTCATTTTCTTCTTTTTTGGATCTCTTCGAGATAGTGTGAGTAGTATTTTTCGAATAACGACATTCTTTGGCATTTTAGTACCACTTTACAAGCGGTGAGTGTAATTTTTTTGAAGCCTTGTCAAAACTGATTCGTTCTTTTATTTGGAGTCTTTGACCTTAACGTCATCCTGAAAGTTCCGAAGGAACTATTCAGGATCTCCAAGCAACTAACAAGGTGGATCGAGATTCTGAATCAAGTTCAGAATGACAAAAAAACAGAGCACGCTGCATACTAACATCCTGTT
>WFSH01000254.1 GCA_015486145.1 Mesoaciditogaceae bacterium | reverse complement strand
ATTATTTTGTAACCGTCTGGAGTTTTGATTATTTTGTCAATTTTTCCAAGCAGTTGAATGTTGAGATGTGGTACACTTCCTTCCACGGCAAATTCGCTTTGTGTCTCTTCGGAATTCTCTATTTCTTTTATCAATCGATCTTGGGTACGCGACATGAGAGTGCTTTTCACGGATTCAACCATGTAATCTGGATATTCGAGGAAAAATTTTTCATTCAGTACTTCTGTTAACTTCATTTCTCCGACTCTTTCGAGAATGGCATGTGCTATGTTACCGTAAGCGGCCAACTCTGGATCTGAATCAAATTCGATTTTCTCAAAAAGTTCTGTTGCACTGAAGAATTTCCTTTTTGTTTCCAACTTTGGAGTCTCAAAATATTCATCGTTTAACTCTAAGGATGATATCTTTTCGGTTTTTTCAAAAGGTTTAAATTCTGGTTCTTTCACCATCTTCACGAGGTTTTGCATTTCTTCTGGAATTGTCCAACGGCCATCTTCCACAAGACCGGCTTTTTTTAGAAAATAAAACCACTCACCTTTTTTGTTATGGCCCATTGAGTTCTCTTTACTCAACACTAAGTACTCTTTTGCCCTCGTCATCGCGACATAGAGTATCCTCTTTTCTTCTTCGATTTCCTCATCTTTTTTCTTTTTGCTGATCGTTCCCTTCGCCATTTGCGCAATTATGACAATTGGAAACTCCAATCCCTTTGATCTGTGGACGTTCATTATTTTCACAACATCGGCATCTTCAGCCAAGGCAGGTGCTTCCTCCTCATTTCCATCAAAGCCTCTCTCCATAATTCGCTGAACACCATTTATATCCCACGTCGGTATATCCAAGGAATCCATCATGTCGAGAAACTTCATGACGTTCGCAACTCTTTTGTCCCCATCCCTTTCAATCGCTATTTTTCCCAAGTAGTTTGTTTCTTGCATGGCAATTTTTATTACTTTTGATACGTCAACCGTGTTTTTTAAAGAGATTAGACGTTGAATCAGTCTTTTCACGTGGGGGTATTTTTTATCCAATCCGTCGTACAAATTTGTGTCGACGAGTTTTAACTTAAGCAGTTCGTCTATGTTCAATCCCACAAAAGGCGAGAGTAAAAATCCGCTCATTGCACCTGTATCGTATGGATCCAACACCACACCTACGAGATTGTAAATTGCGCGTACTTCTTCTTTGGCGAAGAATTCTTTCCCTCCTACGACGTAAGACGGAATGCCTTTGTCGAACAACGCTTTTTCTATTTGCCAGATTGCTCCGCCGCTTCTCACCAATATCGCTATATCCTTAAATTTGTAGCCTTTGGAAATAAAATCGCTTATCAGTGCGGAAATTGATTCGGCCTCGGCGGATCTTGCAAGCTTGACATTTTCTTTTTCAGGATTTTCGAGGAGGATCACGCGTTTTTCTCGATCGTCTTCAGTTCTCTTTATTTGTGGTGTATATGAAATCCTTCCTTCATCGAAAAGCTTCGGAAAAAGGAGGTTGTAAAATTCAACGAGATTGGGTGAAGATCTGTAATTTTCGTTCATCTCTTTGAGTTCCAAGTCTTTCTTATCGACGTTTTCTTTTATGTCAAGGAAAACTTTCACATCCGCTCCACGAAACGCGTATATGGATTGTTTTGGATCTCCTATGTACCACACGTGGTTATTCCTTGCTCTCAAAAGTTCAATTATCTCACTCTGCACCGTGTTGGTATCTTGAAACTCGTCCACAAATATGTATTTGAAATAATTGACGTATTTTTGTCTCAATTCTTCATTCTCTTTGAGTAGATCCTTTGCCATGATGAGTAAATCTTCAAAATCAAGCACGGACTCTTCAAGGGATAACCCTTTGTATTTTTCAATGACTTTGTGCAAATGTCGAAGATAAATTTCTTTGATCTCATCGTCAACATCTGATGGTACTTTTTCACTTGCTCTTAAAACCACTCCGGTTTTCAACCATTCGATCAGATTTGAAAAACTCAAGGTAGGTTTGATCTCAAAAAATTCTTTCATATCGTTCAGATTTTCGGATACGTAAGATTCCACGAGCCATGCAATTCTTTTTGCGGCGGATATGCCGTTTACTATTCTGAAATCAGGGTCGACCTTTGCGTAAAGCGTGCTTTCTCTTATCAAACGCGAACAAAACGAATGAATGGTAGAAATTCTCGCAAGTGGAAGTTCCCTTTTCAATCGTGTGTAAAGTTCAAAATGTTTTTTGCCGTTTTTCAGACGTTCTTCCACACTTTGCATGATCCTATCTTTCATTTCTTGTGCGGCCTTTTCAGTGAAAGTTATGGCCACAACTTGGTCCGTTTTTAGATCCGGCCAATCTTCGAAAACTTTCAAATATTTTTCGACAAGCACGCGAGTTTTGCCGCTACCAGCCCCGGCGTTAACGATGAGATTGTTTTGTGAATTCAATATTTCGCTTTGTATTTTAGAAAAATCCATTTTTCTCACCTTTCAGGACATATCATACCGTAAGGGCACATTTTGCATGCGTCTTTTGGGATGAACTTTCCTTCTTTGACACCTTCTAAGAACTCTTTCACTTTGGAAAGAGTTTTTTCAGCTCCGGTTTCAATCTTTTTTGAGGAGGCGAGATTCGAGATCTTTTCGGGTTCTATCAAAGAGAAAGTGGCTTGTAATACTGGACGGTTCAACATTCTTTGGGCGATGGTTGAGTAAATGTAAAGTTGCTCGTTCTCACCTTTATTTTTACGTTTATAATCCACCACCATCAAACCAGACGAACACGTATCTATTCTGTCTATTCGACCGATGAACTTTATCCCACCAAATTCACTGTTGGCACCATCGAGCGAAAACTCAAATCTGTACGGCACAAAAAACTCTTCTGTCTTTTTGTCTTTGTTTTTGTATATCATGTATTTTTTAAGATTGCCCTTTAATTCTTCTAAATCCCGTAATTCCACATTGAAAAGATACTCCACCATCACCGTGCTTATTCTCAAAAGATTTATCTCAAAAAGTTCTTCCTCAAGAAACGTCATCTTTTCCAACTCTTCTTTGACAAATTCCCTTACCATGGAATAAACTTCATCGTGTGTTTTTCCTATTAGAGTGTTTCTGCCACGTTGCATGGTCTTTTTCAAAACATTGTGATAAATCGTTCCAACTTCAAGTGCGTCCAAGTCGAATGTGTACGTGATCCTTTGAGGAATTTTGAGAATGTAGGCGAAAAAAAACATGAGAGGGCATTTGTCATAAGATGAGAATTTGTAAAAACTCACGGGCCTTCTTGAAATTTTTTCACAAAAAGACAAATTTGACTCGTCCTCTAAAATGAATTTTTGAACTCTTGGGATTTCTATTCCAAGCTTTTTTTCAATTTCTGGCGATCTTCCATTTTCCCTTGCCCACTTTGCGTAGGAGATAACCGCCTCTTGAACGCTCATTGGCGGAAATTCCTCCGCTTTCTCGATCGTTGTGTTGAACTTTTCTTCTAATTCCACAAGGTACATTGAAGGAAGAATTTTTATTCCGCTCATCGTTGAAGCCGGCATTGTTAAATAAACTTCGCTTGCTTGAGACATTGCAGTGTAAAGATCAAGCTTGTCGTCAAAAAGTCTTTTAAGAATCCTATTTTCTCCAAAATGATTTTCTTCTTCTATCGTGGTGTAAAAATAATTTTGGCGGAATTGTGGGTAATTGCCGTCGTTGAACCCTACGAATATTTTCAATGGTTTATAGCTGAAGCGTGATGTCAGCACATCTGATATATGAACAGAACCCTTGTTCTCGTGTGGTGTGTAGAATCTTCCCTTCAGTTGGAGCTCCAAATAATACCTGTAATCTGAACTATCGATTTCATTTGTTCCCGTAAACGACCATATTCCTTCGATTTCCCATAAAAGTGCTTTGAAAGATTTAACGGCTTCCATCTCATCTTGAGATAGCTCCCTTTGTTTCACCATTTCGATCGCTTTTTCAAATGCCTTTGTGTATTCAGAAACACTCTTTGCGCTTTCAAAGTTTAGCAAAAAATCGAAGAGTGCTTTTACAGTTTCCTTAGATTTTTTGGCAAGAGAAAGGAGTCTTTTAATTTCTTCAAGGATGGCCTCTTTGTTGTATTCTTCGTCCGAGTTCGCGATGAGTAACCTTTTTTTATGTAGAAAATCGATGAATTTATCTATCTTTTCCATCCAATCCTTCAATCTCAAGTTGTGGGAAAGCCTCATAGGGCCTCTGTTCAACCTTGCGAGGTCGTAAATGAGGGCGAAATTATTCTCTTCTCCAGCAAAACCTGCCATCACCATGCTGGTCAGAAGATCTGAAGGATAGCCGTTCGTTACAACTCTTATTGGAAGCATGAGTTGCTGAACGATCACACTCTGAGATAAACTCTTTTGGCCAAGATAAGAAACCTCTATCGAATACTCGTCAAATTTTTCTCTTAAAGCTTTCACGTAATCGCTGTCCTGGGATTTGACAACTATCTCAAAATCATCTGGGCTTCCACCGTTTAAAAGTAGATGTTTTACTTTTTTACAAACCCAATTGACCTCGTCTGTCATTTTCTCGAAAGCGTGAATATGAAGCCCCTCTCCGTTTCCAAAGAAAAGTCCCTTAGCAACTCGCGAGCCTTTGATTTTGAAGTGTGTTATTTTTGGTTTGAATCCCTCAACAGTTTTAAAAATTGTGAAGGTTCCCCTCTTAAATATTTCTCCCTCTGTGATAGTTATGAATGTTTTTTCGAAATGAGAGATGAGTGTTTTGAAAAGTTTGGAAATAATCGGTGTGAAATCGTAAAAGCCGTCTACAAAAAGATATTTCCCATCTAATTTGATCTCTCCATTGGCGATCATGGCATATGCATCGTAAGTGTCAAATAGATTTTTTGAATTCAAAGCTTTTTTGAAAAGATCCATCACATTTGATATGAATAGATCCCTTCGCGTTTGGGGCTCTCGAAACTCGTCTTCTTTCATGTAAGTTTTTATATCGTCTATCAAAGAAAGGAGTTTTTCCACGGTGGAGCGATGTTTGACGATCTTTGCTTGTTTTACCGTTTCTTCTGAAAGATCTAAATTTTTGGTTGCCATTTCTTCAATGACAGAAGACAAAATCGAAAGTTTTAGAGCTTTATCGGCAAACACAAGGCCTTTTTGTTTTACAACTAATTCCACGGCGAGTTGATCGATCGTTTTGAAAGCGCTCCTGTTTATCGTTCCGATCTCTTTCGATGCCATTCGGGCCACAAACTTGACAAACTCGCCCTGACTTCCAATAAAAGTATAACCAAACGGCTCAACTTTAGAAAGTTCAGCTATGATCGCCTTAGTTTTACCAGAAGAAGGGGGACCTACTAAAAGCTCAACTTCACCCACATTGCACACTCCCGCACATTTTAAATACCGCTTTACAAGCGGTAAGTGTAATTTTTTTGAAGCCTTGTCAAAACTGATTCGTTCTTTTATTTGGAGTCTTTGACCTTAACGTCATCCTGAAAGTTCCGAAGGAACTATTCAGGATCTCCAAGCAACTAACAAGGTGGATCGAGAT
>WFSH01000253.1 GCA_015486145.1 Mesoaciditogaceae bacterium | reverse complement strand
GCGGGATTCCCAACGGGGTTAAAATGGGAAATGACGAGAAAATCTAAAAGTGAGAAGAAATACGTTTTATGCAATGCCGATGAAGGTGAACCCGGAACGTTTAAAGATAGGTTGATCCTTGAGGGAGATCCATATTCTATTTTGGAAGCCATGACGATCGCCGGCTATTCTATAGGTTCCGATACCGGATACATATACATTAGAGGAGAGTACTACGAATCGATCGAAAGGGTACAAAAGGCAATTGAAACCGCTGAAAAAGTTGGCTTACTCGGAGAGAACATATTGGGGAGCGGGTTTTCTTTCAAAATTTCTGTAAGACCCGGAGCAGGTGCCTATGTCGTTGGAGATGAAACCGCTTTAATGGAATCACTCGAGGGAAAACCGGGACGCCCAAGAATGAAACCACCATATCCCACCGAATACGGTTTATTTGGTAAACCAACACTCATAAACAACGTGGAAACTTTGGCAAATATTCCTTGGATAATTCTAAACGGTGCAAAGGCTTTTAGAAATTATGGAACGGAAAAATCGCCGGGCACAAAGGTCTTCTCGCTGGTTGGAAATGTGGTAAATCGTGGCGTTGTAGAACTTGAAATGGGAACAACTCTGAGAGAGATCCTGTACGGATTTGGTGGTGGCGTTGCAAATGGAAGAAAATTGAAAGCGGTTCAAACTGGTGGGACAGCTGGAACTTTTGTGAAATCTGACAAACTTGACATTCCAATGAGTTACGAGTCTATCAAAGATGGGGTTTCGCTTGGATCAGGTGCAATACTTGTCATAGACGACACGAATTGTGCGGTGGATTTGGCCAAAAAAGTGGCAAAATTTTATATGCACGAGTCTTGTGGAAAATGCACACCGTGCCGCGAAGGAACACGAATGATCTACAAAATGTTGGATGATATTTCCAAAGGAAGAGGGAAAATGGAACAACTCGAACAAATTCAAGAAATATCTCAAAGGATAGTGGATACGGCTTTTTGCCCACTGGGGCAATCTATAGGGCTTCCGCTATCCAGCATTTACGAAAATTTTAAGGATGAATTCACGTCTCACATTGGAGCAAAAGAATGTCCGGTTGGCGTGTGTGAATTTGAAAAACCTCAAGTTAAAAAGGCAAAGATACGATAAATTTAAAGATGATGTGGGGGCGATCAACGATCGTCCCCACGTGGTTTACTTAGAACTTTCTAACTTTCTTCCCCTTAAAAGTAGAGCTTTGTTCATCTTTCTTACCCATAACGTTTCAACTATGACTGTAACAAGCACGGTCATTACAGTTGCGGTTAATATGATCTCACCCCAATGTATGAGCTGCGAATTGTGATACGTCATTCCCAAACTAAGCGGCAATCCGGCCAATGCTGATGGAACAACACCACGTGGCCCTTCAAATGATATGAACAAATATTCCCTCCAACTTATGTCTTTAGAGGGAAGAATGGTCAATCCCGCAATGGGCCTCGCTACGAATATTATCAAACCAGCTATAATTATCGAGAACACCACCCACGTCGTGTTATTCAAAGAGCTCATCGACAAACTCGCTCCGAGAAGTGTGAATATGAATATGGTGGCAAAATCAGAAAGAATCTCGTTAAAGTGAAGCTCAGACTGTACAACGTTTGAAACCTTTTCATTGCGTCTTTTGAAAAATATTTCATGATTTCCAAAAACAATTCCCATAACTGTTGCCACAAGGAAACCCGAAGCTTGAGCCCATTCACCAATGGCAAAACCTCCAAACGCCATCATGATGGAGAAAAGTTCCGCGTACGACTGAAGTTTTAATTTTCTCATCAACCAATAACCTATAATGCCGAGTGCGAGCCCAATCGCGATAGAAACACCAACTTCGTAAAAGAAGAAAATAACGGCGGCTGGATAAAGCGTGGTGTATCTTGCTATTCCCTCAACAAATTTTGCAGTTGGAGCCTGCGGTACCACCAAAGCGACCGCCACAGCTGTTAAAACTATTCCCAAAGGATCGTTGAATATGGATTCAGTTACTATTATGGTCCTCATTTCCTCATCCACTTTGTTTTGCCTAAAGAGTGGAATCAAAGTTGCAGGATCGGTTGCACTGATTATTGCACCAAACAAAAATCCTATCAAGAAAGGTGCGTGAAAGAAAATCGAGAAAAACATTCCAGCAATGATGGCAGTTATAAAAAGACCCACAGTGTCTAAAATTCCTATAACTCCGAGCCTTTTTCTTAATATCTCCCACTTTAGGTTGTGTCCTTCGGCAAACAGAATTATCACCAGTCCAAAGACCCTTACATAATCAAACAATTTTTGAGCAATATTTCTGTCAACGACACCCAAAAACGGACCAACGACCATTCCAAGTATCACGAGAATAGAGATGGAAGAAATGTTGGTTTTTTCACTGAAAAGATAAGTCAACAGCCCTATTATGAAAACAACCGCCAAATTTAGTGAGAAAACATCGATATTCGACATGCATTATCACTCCTCGACCTCAAATATATGTTGATGCCATGCATACACATTTTTTGTAAACAGGTGATACCAAAGGTGACTTCCCCTACCAAAATTCGAATGTAATACCCAATACCAGCTCATTGTATCACAAAAGCGACTGGGAGTTTTTTCAATTAGTCGGTCATTATGTTACAAGGGTAAAAATCTAAGATTTACAAGACCCCAATTTGCATATCTGACTAATTATTGGAAAGAGGAGCTTAAAAAATCGGTTCTCTTCATTTTTGTATGGATAAAACATGACAATTCTCTATTCTGTTCTTGTGGGTTTGATCAAAGTCATGCAAAAACACCTTGTCATCAAGTAAAAGAACAAGCACCCTCGAAGTATTGTCAGAACATATGAGTTCATTGTTTTTTCGTTTTCGTAGTGGCAATTCATGAATTGCCCGTACAAACAGAAATAAATGCCGAATATTCTCAACAACGTAGGGGCACGGCATGCCGTGCCCGTACACGTGCTCCAACAAACGTCTGAATCAGTTTTGACAAGGCTTCAAAAAGATTACACTCACCGCTTGTAAAGCGGTACTAAAATGTCAAAGAATGTCGCTATTCGAAAAATACTACCCACACTATCGTGAAGAGAACCAAAAAATCACATTGATCACTTATTTGTTTTTCCAATAGGCCGCAAAAGATGTAAAATAACAGTATGACCAGATCTCATAAAAGAAATATAAAGGGGTATTTGTTCATAACTCCAACTGGATTGATAATAACAGTTTTTGTTTTTTTTCCACTAGTTTACGCTTTCATAATGAGTTTTCATTCGTGGAATATGTCTTCTGCGCCGATGTACGTGGGATTGAAAAATTACATTATGGCTTTGGAATCTGTAAGTTTCTGGAATTCCATGCTTTATACAGTTTACTATGTTTTGGGAGTGCTTCCATTTTCGTTGATCTTCGGACTCTTTTTTGCACTTCTGCTCAAAGATAACGATATGCGTGGAACCAGCATTTACAGGATGATTTATTTTATGCCGGTCGTAACTTCACCAATAGCAGCTGCTATGGGATTCAATTGGATATTCGAGAATCAAATGGGTATAGCAAATCATCTGATAGAAAAGCTTGGTGGCCAGCCCGTGAGTTGGCTTTCAACGCCAACTGGCATTTTACAAATGCTTTTTAATCATTTCAACGTTGTCCTTCCAAAAATTCTACAAGGTCCAAGCCTCACGATGTGTGTGATCATACTACTGGGAATATGGCAAAATGTTGGTTACGCAACGGTTGTCTACCTTGCAGGTCTTCAATCAATTTCCGACACTTATTACGAAGCCGCATCTTTGGATGGAGCAACAAATTGGAAAAAGTTTTGGCACATAACGCTTCCACTACTTTCTCCGTCAACCTTCTTTTTACTCATAATGTTTACGATCGCCTCCTTCCAAGTTTTTGGACCGATTCAAATCATGACGCCTGCAGGTGGACCTTTAAATACAACTTCTGTGATCGTTTTTTACCTTTACAGACAAGCTTTTAGCTATTACAACATGGGATATGCCATGGCAATCGCGTTCTTACTGATGGGACTCATACTTGCCATAACGGTTTTTCAATTCCGATTCTTAGAACGAAGGGTCAATTATGAATGAACGTAAAAGCATTTGGATAAGAGGTTTTAAACATTGCATTTTGATCTCAGGTGCAATTCTCATGTTGTTTCCGTTTTTTTGGTCGGTATCGACATCTTTTAAAAGTTTGAGAGAGATTTTTCGAAATCCTTTCTCTCTCATACCGATTCATCCAACTTTTAACAATTACGTCGCGATCTTCAACAAGATTCCATTTGCGAGATACCTTTTGAACAGCTTCATTGTGGCATCTGCAACCACATTTCTACAAATATTGACTGCCATGTTGAGTGCATACGCGTTTTCAAGGCTAAATTTTAAAGGAAGAAACTTGATATTCTACATTTTCCTTGCCACAATGATGATCCCTGGACAATTGCTAATGATCCCCCAGTACCTGATAGTCGCCAAATTTGGATGGATCAACACTTACCAGGGTTTGATAGTACCCTACGCGGCCACGGCATTGACCACGTTCTTTTTGAGACAATTTTTCTTGGCTATCCCAAAAGATTTAGAAGATGCCGCGGTGATCGATGGTTGCAACAGTTTTCAGGTGCTTGTCAAAATATTTCTTCCCATATCAAAACCGGCTATATCAACAATAGCCATTTTTTCATTCATGTGGTCTTGGAACAGCTATTTCTGGCCCCTGTTGATCGTAAATGTTCCAAAAATGCGTACAATACAGTTAGGATTGGCAATGTTTAGAACGGAAGGTGGGATACAATGGGGGGAATTCATGGCAGGCACGGTAGTAGCCACACTTCCAATATTGATCGCGTACTTCTTTGCACAAAAGCATTTTGTCAAGAGTATAACCCTAACGGGTTTAAAATAACGGCGAATTTGTGAAGTTTGTGTGGAAATAACAAACAGCACATTCGCTTAAAATGAAAGGATGATGTATATGAAGAGAAGTTTTTTGGTACTTTTCATGATCATTTTGCTTGTCACCACTCTTACCTTTGCGAACGTCACACTCGTTTTTTGGCATTCAATGTCTGACTATCAAAAGCCCGCACTGGATAGGTTGGTGTCAGAATTCAATGCAACTCACCCCAACATACATGTTGTGGCAATTTATGAAGGTAATTACGATCAAACCGTTACAAAACTCAAAGCCGCTTTTCTTTCTGGAAACACGCCTGACGTTGTGCAGTTGAACATCGAGCACCTACGAATATTTACAGCCAACCACCAGCTCCTCGACCTTTCAAAATTCATCTCAGAAGATCCGAGCGTCAAATCCGATTTCATAAACTCCTTTTGGAAAACGGTTGTGATAAACGGAAAACCTTACGCCCTGCCATTCAACATAAGTTGTCTCATGCTCTTTTACAACAAAGATCTTTTCAGAAAGGCAGGACTCGATCCCAACAAACCACCAAAAACTTGGAAAGAAATGGAAAAAATCGCCAAAAAGTTGACCATACGTGCTCCAAATGGTAGGATCATCCAATATGGTTTGTTTTGGGGAGTGAGTGGAGAAGATACGGCTTTCTACCAATTCGAGCCTCTCATATGGCAAAATGGTGGAAGAATTTTCAACTCTTCCATGACAAAATGTCTCGTCGATCAACCGCCAGCTGTCGGCGCGTTGAAAACATGGAAAAGTTGGTTTAAAGAAGGAATATCCCCAGCGAACATGAACCTTCAAGAGGGAATCCAAGCTTTTATGATGGGAAAGATCGCGATGGGCCCCATGACCAGTGGTGGAATCCGTTATGCGCTTGATAACCTTCCATGGGATTTGGGAGTTGCCATGCTGCCTTCTCACAAGGCAACGGTTACAACCCTTGGAGGTGGCTCTTTGGCCATACTTTCAAATGTTTCACCCAAGAAACAAAAAGCCGCTTGGGAATTCATAAAATGGATGACAAATACGAAAAACACTTTGTACTGGTACGAAAACACTGGATATTTGCCGGTTAGAAAATCAGCCCTGAATTCGCTTCAAATAAAAATCATTTGGAAGCGTTTTCCGCAATTGAAGCCAGCTGTTGAGGCAATACCTTATGCACGCCCAAGACCGGTGAACGTTGACATAATAGAAATCAGACACATATTGTTCAACGCCATCGAGGAAGTCAGACATGGAATTAAAACGCCAGAAGAAGCTTTCAAAGACGCGGCACAAAAAATCGACAAAATCCTGAAATCGGAGGAGACAAAATGAAAAAAGTAATTTTATCTTTGATCTTCATTTTTCTCTTTTCGTTGTCCATCTTCGCGGCTAACAGCATAGTAAGTGTCCAGGTACAGGGTAACACATGCACAAAAAAATTCGTCATTCTGAACCTTATGAATTACAAAAAAGGCATGAAGGTAGATATTGACAAACTGGCTGCTGCTCAAACTGCTTTGGAAAGTTCTGGGCTCTTTTCAAATGTTTACATGAGCCTAAAGGCGACAAGTAACGATAACTACGTGCTTGTGGTAAGTGTTGAAGAGAAAAATCATATTTCTCCGTTGTTTGACTTGGAAAAGGGAATAGGTGTTGAAGAGAGCGATCTTTTTGGTTTTGAAATAAAAGCCAAAGCTTTCTTGAGGTGCTTTAGGTTCTCACCGTTTGAACTATTTCTTGGTGGTTACTCTATTGGACTTTCATCCCGACGTGCGTTTGGAACACCGTTTTCCTTTGAATTGCAGCGCTCCGAATTGAAAAAATTACCATGGACGGCACCCAATTCAAACTTTCAATACAATTTGTTAAGAACAACCACCGGGATGGGCTACATGCTTAATGAAAATGCTGGCATTATGATAAGATATGTTTACGAAGACATTTCAACACCCACGACCACTCATTTTACCGTCAACGCGCTCTCCCTTGAAATTCGTGTTTACCCCGTTCAAAATGAAAACAACCGAAATTACACGTGGTGGGAGCTGTACGTTGAACACGGCATGAATAACATAAATTACACCGTGGGAACAGCCAACGTAGAGTTTTATCACCGGATAATTGGACAGATATACTTTCGCTCGAGACTGTACGGGGTTTTAAATTATGGGAACGTTCCTTTCACGAGAAAAATCTATTTTGGTGACACTTACAACTTAAAAGGTTATGACACGAGAGAATTTGGAGCCCCGCTTATGTTGCTTTCCACGCTAAGAATCGGAATGCCATTAACTTCAACTTTTGGAATATCCAAATCACCCGAGTTAACTACCTACACGCCCGAGTTGATCTCTCAACTTGCGTTTGTAAAACGTGGCAATTTCGGATTGGAATCATTCAAACCATCCATCGGACTGGGACTTAAGATAAACACACCGTTTGGTAATTTCGAACCGGAGATCTTCTACGGAAAAAAATTGGAACTTTACTTGGAAATGAAATGAAAATTAGATGATATTTGTGCACTTCAAGTTCCATTCAGAAAATTCAAACTCTTTTTGGCGATGAATTTTTTAAAGAATAAATGAGCACTTAAATGTCCAGAAGGCAACATGTACCTTCTGGGCTTTCCCATTTTTTCCCAAAGATCATTGGACGAGGCTTTGGGTATGAAAAAATCAAAGAGAGCGTTAAAAAACAACGTTTTTCTTGGTGGTATAAGATGTGCAAATATTGATGGATCGTAAGTAAAACATACTGGCATATCTTTTAAGTCATCGAGAGAAGTAAAATTCATGGCTATTTTGTCAAAATTGA
Organism: Mesoaciditogaceae bacterium; assembly: GCA_015486145.1. GTDB lineage: Bacteria > Thermotogota > Thermotogae > Mesoaciditogales > Mesoaciditogaceae > WFSH01. The sequence goes on along the minus strand of WFSH01000253.1, from coordinate 1,561 downwards.
AATGCTTTAAGGCACATTCAGCGGGATTGCACGCCTTGTTCTCTTCATAAGATACGCGTAAAATTTTGGTGGCAACGCTTTTCCAAGTTATGTATTCGTAGTTTCCACCGGTTACAACAAAGATTCCTTTTTCAATTCTATGATCTATTGCCATTGCGATCGTCGAGATCATCCCACCAAAGCTAAATCCCATTATGTTCACCTTTTTAAATCCAACTTTTTCGAGATAGTCTATACAAGTGAGAACATCGGTGACAGCCTGATCAAAACGTTTGGATAGCTCTACATCTGTACCCTTTATAAACGACATTCCGCTTTTTTTACCTTCAGGCGTTCTTTCAAAGTGGTAAGGTAGTACTGGCATAATCGTGCTGTATCCGCTCTTTGAAAAAAATTTCGGATAATACTCAAGAGGCTCAAAATTTCTTTGCCCTGTTCCGTGAACAAAAATCAGGGCCCCTTTATCGGCTTTTGATTTGAAAAACAAAGCTTTGGCATGATCCACAACCGGATCGCCCGAGGGCTTTGGACTCTTAAATTCGATCGTGTCGTACTCATTCCCGTGATTCACAAAAAATTTAACGCTGTTTCTTGACGAAGTGTACATCAAGGAAAGTCCTTTACCAATTGCATCTTCATCGACCGTTTTCTCCATTTTTACCCTTATAAAATAAATTCACATAAAATTTTGGCTTACGATCCTCAAAAACATCGTTGAACTTATTGATACGTTTATCTTTAGAAAAAGCGGTGTTTATCTCAACTTCGAGTAACATATCTCCCCGTTCCGAAGCTTTTTTTAGTGTGATTCCGTTTGGCGCTGTAATTTGACTTTTTCCGGTAAAGATCAACTCTTTTCCTTGATTTGTGTCTTTTCCCCATCTATTTGCAGTGGCAATGTACACCCTGTTCTGCAAAGATGCGTACACGTTTGAGTCTTGACAATATGGCATGACCAAATTAGCTGAATGCGCTATAAGGTCAGCCCCCATAAGTGAAAGTGTTCTAAAACTTTCGGGGAAAAACCAATCGAAGCATATCGCCAAACCAACTTTTATGCCTCTGAACTCTTCCACAAAAAATCCTGTATTTCCCGGTTTGAAAAACTTTTTCTCTTCAAAAAAGAGGTGTGTTTTCCTGTAAATTCGCTTTTTGCCATCTGGAAATATCATCATGGAAGAATTGAAAAAGTTTACCTTCTCTTTTTCTGGAAATCCGAAGATCACGGTACATTTCTTATCTCTCGAAAACTCCATCCACCGTCTTTCGACCATTCGATTGAATCTTGAAACCCTTTCTATTTCTTTTTCAGAATTGAAAAGGTATCCTGTGAAAGAAAGTTCTGGAAATATCAGGAAATCACCGTCAAAGTCCTTCACGAGATTCAATGCCTTTCGCAAATTTTTCTCAACCTCAAAAAGCTTCGGCCAGAATTGTACAACACCGATTTTTGCAATTGCCATGTTTTTATTCTATCATTTTCGTCGTTAAAAAGATGTCGACGAGTTCTTTGAAAAGTTAATAAAAGAATTTTCTCACCCTTGATTGAATTCCTCAATCT
>WFSH01000252.1 GCA_015486145.1 Mesoaciditogaceae bacterium | reverse complement strand
TGAACTTGATTCAGAATCTCGATCCATCTTGTTAGTTGCTTGGAGGTCCTGAATAGTTCCTACGGAACTTTCAGGATGACGCTGTGGTCAAAGACTCTAATAAAATAACGAATCAGTTTTGACAAGGCTTCAAAAAGATTACACTCACCGCTTGAAAAGCGGTACTAAAATGTCAAAGAATGTGTTATTCAAAAATTACTACCCACACGATCGTGAAGAGAGCCAATGTTTTTCATGAGCCAAAAATTTTTACGTCTTTGAGATCAAGCTTTGATTCTGAAGATCTTTATAGATTCTGAAAAACTTAGTGATTTTTTCACTTACCGATTCGTGTATATCCCTTGCCGTTTGTAACTTTTCTTCTATTTCTCTTTCACTTTCATCGTGTTTTTCTCTCAAACTTTTCTCCGTTTCTTCGATTTTTTCTTTGTAATAGTCCAGAAAATCTTCAAAGAACTTATAGATACTTTTAACTATCATATTTTTCAGTTCATTTCTGTTCGCCTTAGAACGGTTGGAGAGTCTTTCATGCAGATTGTTTAAAAACCTTGCGAATTCCAATTTCACATTTCTATTTTCTTTTTTCCCAAAATAAGAAAATTTATCTTCTAAGTTTTGCACCATTTTTTGAAAAGTGTTCAAATCTTCTTCTAAAATGTCCGATAACTTCTTGGCTTTGTATACTTTTGAAGATAACAGTTTCTTTCTTTCAAAATGCCCATCAAAGGTTGCCAACAGTTCAAACTTGTCGAGATCGTTCAAGTAGTCAAGTTGTGAAATTATTTTGGGATTTAGTTCGTAAGTGTCCTTCAGCAATTCTTTCAAGGAGTTGATAACTTGGATGTCCTCTTCAAAGTTTTGATTCAAATCCTGGAGAACTTTTTGCGACAAGATTTTAATATTCTCAAATTTGTCGTTTATGTACTTTTGAACGTCAGAATCCTCTTTTTTTGAAATGGGAATTTGGGATTTTGTTTGTTCATGATCTTCCGGGAAGTGTGATGGCAAATTCCCAGTCTGAGAAGAATTTGAATTTTTCCCCTTTTCCCTATTTTTCAAAGATTGTGAAATCACTTTTTTGGTTGAAGAATCCTGACCTTCTTTCTTTTCACCAAATTCTCCTTTTTCTTTTAGATATTCAAATATGACCTTTTTTTCTTTATCGGAAAGGGTTTTATGGGGCGTCAGCAACCATCTGTGGTGTACTCTCGATATCTTGTCTTTCCTTATCAAAATCATATCGCTGTTTGAGAGAGCCGTTATTTCTTCACCAACTTCCCTGCTGTCTCTTTCAAAACTACTTGAAACGCTTTCCAACACCTTGTCTCTGTCTCTTTGGCGGTTCAATTTACCGACGAACCATGTTAAGCAATTTGATAAAGATTTATAATCGACATCTCCGGGGCTTTGTGTAGAAAGCACCATGCTAACTCCAAACGCCCTCCCTTGTTTTAAAAGGATCCTTAATGCGGATTTTGAAGGGGGGTTGTACGGATCCGATGGCAAAAATGCCGTGTAACCACCGCCACCCCCTATTTCATCTATGAATATCAGAAGTCTTGGATTGGATGATTCTCCCTTTTTCTTCATCCATCTGAAAACACTGTATCCAATCATTCCTATTATTTGAGCTTGCATGTTCAGGTCTTGAATGGTGGAAAGATCGATAATGTTTAGAGAGGCTCCATTTCCTATCATCGAATCCACATCGTTTGCGTTTACACCCTCGAAGAGATCTTTATTTGAAACCAAAGCTGCCGCGTTTATTTTAGATGCCAATGCGTTTCTTTTCTTTTCAGGCATGTCTTCCTCAACATCGTTCACGCCAACTTTGCTGATCGGGGGATTTTTTATGGCGGCGATCAGTTTTTCCAATCCATCTATTCCGGAAAGATCCTCGTCTTTGTCCCATAAATACTCTATGAGCTCTTCAAGGTAGGCTTTCTCCAACGTGTAATCCTTGTTTTTGTTTTCTTCAGAAAGTTCTAATATGTTGGAGGCGGCGAAGCTCCTGGCTTCGGAAATGAGTTCTTTTTCTTGAGGTTTTAGGGGAATTGGTGAAAACCCCAATGAGATTCCATTTATTCCTAAAGGAGAGTACAACCTCACTTTTGAATTTTTTTTCAGCTTTTCTACTTTTTCTTTTGAATATCCAAATTCTTCGAGATGTTTGTAATATTCATTGAGATTCCCGAATTTAAATTCGTTAAACCGTTCTTGAGTGTAAAAATCCAACGGGAAAGCCATTGAAAACACATCACCCTTTAGATCAAACGCCAAAACTGGTATCCCGTTTAACAACGACTCTTCTATGAGAATTTTCCCCGTAACCGTCTTTCCAGAGCCTGTACTTCCGCATATGAACGTGTGAGTGGTGAGATCTTTTTTGTTCAAAAAGGTATCTTTTCCTATGTAAATTTTTCCCATATTCAAGCATCCCCTAAAATTCTAAAGTTTGTTCCGTTTTTGTGACAAAAATGCATACAAATCAAACATCCCCCCAGCTTACCTTGCGAATTCTTTCGCATGATCTGAATCTGCTAAAGAGAATTATCATTTTGTTGTTACGTTTTCAGAAATATTCTATCATAAAATTTGCTTTCTCATTCAACAGATTTGGTCGGCAATTTTTCACTCAACAATGATCATTCCGGCCCGATGTCCGGAATGATCATAGACCTAAAATGCTTTAAGTTCTGAAAAACCCGGCGTTAAACCTTTCTTGACATGTACCATTTTTTGGGATATAATTACGATCGTGTCAACGGATCTGTATTCGGAATTCAAAAAATTCAAAAGTTGTTTTCGAGCGTTTTATCAAGTGAAGATCCGCAGATTATTTTTTAGAAGGAGGTAATATTAGATGAGAAAAGCACTGGCAATTCTTATGGCGGTGCTCCTCGTGGGAGCGTTCATTGGTATGGCTCAAACTACTGTGCCAAATCCCAACACCATAGTCGAGGAAACCATCGGGACGATAGCAACTCTCGATCCGGCGTGGGGATACGATACCGCTTCGGGCGAAGCCATGTGGCAAATCTACGACAATCTCATTCAGTACGATGGGCCGTCTATCAAAAAATTCCTTCCCATGCTTTCTACAAACGTTCCGAGCGTGAAAGATGGGACAATTCTCAACAACGGCAAAACGTATATTTTCCACATTCGACAAGGCGTTTATTTCCACAATGGCGACATTCTCACACCACAAGACGTTGT
>WFSH01000251.1 GCA_015486145.1 Mesoaciditogaceae bacterium | reverse complement strand
GTTTTTTAAACGATCAAAGATTCATTGTAACATGGCTCTTCTTCTACTTGAACGTTCAAATGAGAAATTCCATATTTTGATTTGAGTATTTCAGTAGCCTTATCACGGATCAAATCCGCTTTTTTCGTGCTCATCGGATTAACGCGAAGATGACATTCCATAAAAATTTCCTCTCCATCGAGACTCCAAGCGTGAACGTGATGAAAAGACACAACATCGGTAATTGACTCTATATCTTCTTTCATCTGAAAAAAATTTATATCGTTTGGAACCCCTTCCATGAGAATGTTTATAGAGCTCGAGATCACCTTAAACGATTCATATGAAATATAGGCAATGATTCCAAAAGTAACAAGTGCATCGAGAAAATACCAACGATACATACCGATCAATATTCCAACAATTACAACGGCTGCAGAATCCATAGAATCTGAAAGCATGTGAATAAAAGCTGCTTTGACATTCAAATCATTGTGAGAATGCCCGTGAAGAAAAAGAGCACCGATGAGATTTCCTGCAAAAGCTATTGATGCCACCCATATTATGATATCTCCGTTGATCATTTCTGGATGAAGAAGCCTCATCACCGCTTCATATCCAAGAAATACAAAAATCACTAAAAGCACAATAGAATTAACAAGGGCAGCTATTATCCCGGCCCGCTTGTAACCATAAGTTTTGCGCTCATTTCTCGCTTTTTTGGCCGTTTTATGAGCAAAAAGGCTTAAAACCATCCCACCTGCATCTTCAAGATTGTGAAGTGAATCTGATATAAGTGCAAAACTTCCAGCTATGATACCAAACGTGAGCTCGAAAGCAACCATTAAAAAATTCACAATTACGTTCAACCACAACGCTTTTGCAGCGTTATCATGCTTGTTGTGACAATCACTCATAAAATGCCTCCTTTGCATGCGCTTTCAAAATCGTCAGCAAGTTCGAAATATGAGAATCAGCGAGGGAATAAAAAAGCCTTTTTCCTTCCCTTCTTGCCTTTATCACTCCTCCAAGTTTCAAAACCTTCAATTGATTAGAAACGGTGGACTGTTTGATATCAAGCGCTGACACCATATCGCTTACACACGCTTCTTTTCTTTCAAGAAGATACATAAGAATTCTCATTCTCAGTTCATTCCCAAAAAGTTCACTTAACTTCACCATTAAATCCAAAACTTTTTCGTTCATCACATCATGATTATATAATATGTTTTCTTTGAAGTCAAAGGAAGATGTTAAAATAAACAACAATGCCTGGTGAAATTCAACAAACAAACGGACGAAGGTAACAACCGTGATAACGCCTAAAATAAGACGAAAATGAACAAGACGCACAAATAGGCATCTTGTCGGTTTCACAAATTCACAGGAAAAAGAGATGATTTATCTTGAAAGGAAGAGTAACAAGCGTAGTAGTTGGCACTGTAATAATGATAGCGGAAATTTTAATCTTAACAAATTACATAGACTACAGTCACCCCGAACATAATGTCGTTCTTATTCTTCAGTTCATGATATTCATGGGAGTAGGTTCAGCCCTTATTTTGCATGGTATAAGGAGGGATAGGTAGGCTCTTCACACTTAAACGATCAAATTTAAGGATAAGAAGAAAAGCACGAAGATATGCCTCAAGTTTCTGTGTTTTTTAAAAACACGTCATCGCTAATTGGACTAAAATGGAAGCCCAGTTTTTTGTCTCATCGCCCATTTCTTAACCACATCCATGGTAGCCAGATAAAGCATCTTCATGACACTGTACATGTTTTTCACTTCCGCTTTTCTTATCCCAAAATGATTGATTCTATTATCTTAATTTTGGAAGGTTTTTATTTTGGGAGTGGATCACTTTTTCTGGCCCTGCTGGATCAATTTATTGTACTTTATACACTTTGGTGTCGTCCAAAAATTTATATCTACAAACACTTCTCATTCCTTATGTAAGGAATTAAGTTTTGAAACTCAAGCTCAAAAAAGAGATGAAGGTGCAATGAGTTTTCTTCCAATTCCTTATGTAAGGAATTAAGTTTTGAAACTTTTGTAACGTGTATGAGTTCAATCGATGTCGTTCCTCTTCCAATTCCTTATGTAAGGAATTAAGTTTTGAAACAAAAACAGCACGCAGAATTTGGAAACTGAAATTGAACTTCCAATTCCTTATGTAAGGAATTAAGTTTTGAAACTTCACGTGGGATATTTCTGGCACAGTTGAGACCGACTTCCAATTCCTTATGTAAGGAATTAAGTTTTGAAACATCAATGTATTTTCCGGTTGGATCGTACACTTTCGACTTCCAATTCCTTATGTAAGGAATTAAGTTTTGAAACGCCGTTGTACGATACCAAAGCGCCAGATACTGCTTCTTCCAATTCCTTATGTAAGGAATTAAGTTTTGAAACTTCATACTGATACTTATGGCTTTACAATGTCATATCTTCCAATTCCTTATGTAAGGAATTAAGT
>WFSH01000250.1 GCA_015486145.1 Mesoaciditogaceae bacterium | reverse complement strand
GCGCGGAACCTGCGGCTTTCCACAAGCCTTCAACAACGGAATCTCTCAACGAGTGGAGAAGTCTGTTGTATGAAGAATATGAAGGTCTTGGAAACACTGCATACCCTATGTTTATTTCTACCAAAGGAGTGAGATCTCGAAGTTTATACTCTTTTGTGATTGACAAGGCTGTCTCAAACTCGTTAAGCGCTTCTTCATTTTTTCCGGAATACATGAGTTTTATTCCCATGTAATTACGCACCATTACCTCTATTCTGCGCGCCATGGGATTTTTCAGTTTTTCAAGTGTGGTGATGATTTTTTTGTACATCTCCGCGATATCCGCATTGCTCGAGACAAGTTGGGCATAAGTTCTGGTGATTTCTATCAGCTTGGATGTTTGTCCCGATAACAGCGAATACTCCATGCCGTTCATGGCTAAAACAACGGAGTAATACGCGTTCCTGAATACTCTATTTCCAAATTTAGAAGCCCGTTCAAGATCCCTTTTCATCTCACCGTAATCGCCAAGCACCTTATGAAAAAAAGCGCGCAGTGATTCAAATATTTCCAAATCTCTTCCAGCGATCCTTTGAGATAGTTCCACGAGTTCAATTCCTAAATTAGGTTTTTCACCGGTTTTTGCCAAATTGCGTGCCCAAATCAAAAATTTCGTCGCACTTAATTTTTCTTGTTTTTCTTCCACAACATGCCATACTCCGTTCTCTACCCTCCATTTTCCGCGAGAAAGGAGCTCTGAGATGGCAAAAAGCTCTCCCTTTGTGATGTTAAACAAAAAGTCCTTGTCTCCCTCAAACACAACTGGCGATCCAAAAAAGGTTTTGAGAAACCACTCGAATTCTTCTAAATGGAGATGTGGTAATTCGATTTCTTTCCCTGGACCAGGGGTAAAAAGCGGATCGTGTAATTCAACAATTTTAGAGTTGGGTTCAAAATTGGCGAGTGCACGCACCATGGCGTGCATTTCCACAGACTTTGTGGAATCAAAAATGTAAAGTTCTCGCTCTCTCAATTCCATTAAAAACGCAACAGCTGTGGGATCTATGTCTGACAACGTTTCGTTGTCAGAAAATATGGCATGCCATCTTTCACCAGAAAAAACCTCTTTTTTCGCTTCCTCCATTGAGTGAAAAATTCTACCTACGCCTGAAAGAAAAGATAGAAATACTTCTGAGTATTGCATGGATAAATGGGCATGTTCCGTCAGATTTTTTATCTCTTCCATCGTTTTTGAATGACGCCAAACGCCCAAAGAAGGTAAGAAGAGCGGATTTTGTTGGATTTTGAGTCCAAGTTCGTCCATCAAATCGAGAATTGCGGGCATTTTCTCACGTGAAATTTTTGACACGATTCCTCCCGAGCTTTTAAAACTGTCTGCAAGTGTTTGAATACTTGTAAAGAAAGAACGTGGATTCACAATTCTTCCACTCACGATCCAAGGTTCTGCGGTAAAGTTTGGGATCACAACCGTTCTGCCCCCCGCTATCAAAAGTGATTTTCTCGATATCGGACCAAGATACACCCCACTTAAAGCACAAGAATAAATATCCCTTACCAAACCGATAAACTCTTCCTCATCCATGTGCTCATCGTGAGGTTTAGCATCGAAAAACACCACTTCCAGCCTATTTCCTTCCGATTTAAAACCCTTTAATTTCGGAAGGCATGGGCAGAGCGGAAGTTTGCGTATCATCTCCTTGCCTTTCACCAAATCTTTAAAAACGACCACCGGCATTTATTCCACCCCCTATCATTTCACACTCCAATGCTCATACAAAGAAGGAGGTATCATATCAATTAAATCGTATTCACTTCCATTTATGGCCATCTTATTACCATAAACCATATTTCTCGATCCTCCCATTTGTCTGCACAGATAAAGCTGTTTTCTTGCCCTTGTTATGGCGACATAAAAGATGCGCTGTTCTTCTTCGAAGTTCCCGGACTTTAAAGCCATGATCGATGGAAAATCCCCTGGGTTAATGGCCAACACGAATACAACATCCCATTCCAAACCTTTGGCCTGATGGACGGTGGTAAGCGTTATTTTGCCTTCTTTTTCGTATTCATCTCTTTTTAAATCCATATCCTCTGTTACCGCCAAATCCGAGAGAAAAGCAACTTGGTTTTCATATCTTCCGGCAATTTCAATGAGTCTTTCCACATCCAGCTGTCTGTCATGAAAGTCGTTAAATGTCATGGCAAGATAATCCGAGTAAAAAGAACTGTAAATGCTTTCCAATACCTCCGATGGAGGTTGTTCGACGAACAGGCCTTTGAATATATCTTCGACCTTCTCATATTTCCTTCCAAATTTCGATATGGTTTTTATGAAAGATATTGGATCTACTTCCCTTTGAATGGCATTCACAACCATGTCCGCCCCTTTTCGCCCTATACCGGTAAAAAGTTGTAGAAGACGAAGCCACGACAACATATCGTGTGGATTGTTCAAAACTCTCAGAAAAGCGAGTAAATCTTTCACGTGTCTCGATTCCGTGAATTTCACCCCAGATTTAATTACAAATGGAATGTTCGACTTAGAAAGTTCCAATTGAAGGTCCATAGAATGGGCGTGTGCACGGTACAACACGGCTATTTCCTCTTCGGAAATACCGTCACTTACGAGTTCATTAATTCTACTCGAGACAAACTCTGATTCTTCAAAAGAATCCCACGTACTCACAACAACTGGTCTCGTTGAAGAGGGCTTCACGGCTTTCAACTCTTTTTTAAAAACGTTGTTCGGTATCACACTGTTTATCAGTGAAACTATCTCGGGAGAACTGCGGTAGTTCGTTTGTATCTTGAAAACTTTCGCGTTTTTCTCGTTTGAAATGTCAAATATGTTTTCATATCTTGCCCCTCTAAAAGAGTATATGCTTTGAGCATCGTCTCCCACGACCATCAAATTGTGATGTACTGAGGAAAGCTTTTTCACGATATCACATTGTATTTTATTCGTATCCTGAAATTCGTCAACGAGAACCCATTTGAAGCGTGATGCCTCCTTTACCCTCACTTCTTCCACATTTAGAAGATCATTCGTGTAGTTCAAAAGGTCATCGTAGTCAAGAGATGATTGTTCGACTTTCAACTCTTCATATTTTTCCTTTACTTCTTTGAGCTTATCGGTGACTAAATACAAATATGGAAATTTATCTTCGACGATCTCTTCAATAGTTTTATCCGAGTTGGCGCTCAAAGAGATCATTTTTCGTATCAAAGACGGTGATGGAAACTTCTCGCTTTTCATCACCACTTCACTTCTTGCATGTTTTACCAAAGTTCTCGAATCTTCCTCATCGAGTATTGAAAAATTTGGGTTGAGATTGAGCACGTGCGCATATTTCCGAAGCAAATAGTTGCAAACGTGGTGAAAGGTTCCCGCAAGCATTCCATCGAGTTTACTCCTTGAAACTTGTTGGGCTCTGTGAATCATCTCACGAGCTGCTGCACGGGTAAAAGTCACGAGCAGTATTTCCTGTGGCTTTACCTTTTTCGATATGAGATACGCTATCTTGTAAGTTATCGTTTTGGTTTTGCCCGATCCGGGACCAGCGATGATAAGTGAGATTCCTTCACTTTCAAGAACGGCGGCCCGCTGTTCATCATCAAGCTCTTCCAGAAGCTCATTTGACTCTTTTGAGTTGTAAGATATTTCATAAACTTTCTCAGTTTTTTTCACGCGATCAACCTCTAATCCTCACTTAGGAATTCTTCAGAATCACTTTGCGTTCAAAATATTTTGAATTCTGTCCAATGTTCTTTTTTTTCCAAGTACGTAAACACTTTCAAATAAACCTGGCGTGACAGTTTGACCCAACAACGCCGCACGAAGGAGCTGAAAAAATCTTTTTTTTGAGATGTTTTCGTTTGAAGCGATACCTCTTATGACTTTTTCGATCTCCTCAACATCCCAATTATCCATTTTTTCTATTACATCAAAGAATGGCAAAAGATAAGATTGAACGTAAGACGAATCCAAAATTTCTTTTGCGTCCTTGGTTGGCGTTGGTTTCTCAACGAAAAACGGTTCCACAAAACTCTTTAGCACTCTAAAGGTGTTAACTTTTTGACGGCATATTTCCACCACTTTTTCAGCGTATTCTTTATTCTCAAACCATTTTTCTCCGATTGGATAATTTTCTCTCAACCATGCTTTGAATTTCTCAATGAGTTCTTCCACGGGCATATTTCTCATATGCTGACCACTTACCCATTCTAATTTGGCGTAGTCAAAAGTTACCGGCTTTAAAGAGAGTTTTTCCAGATCAAATGCTTTCACCATTTTAAACGGATCGAATATCTCATTCTTCACAGCCCAACCGAGCAAAGCAAGATAATTCACAAACGCTTTATCTATGATTCCATACGATCTGAAATAGTCAACAGACGTTCCTCCATGCCTTTTACTCAAAGGCGTTCTATCCGCTCCTAAAATCAGAGGAATGTGCATGAATGCCGGCTCCTTCCATTCAAAAGCACGGTAGATCATTATTTGCTTGGGAGTATTGGTGAGATGATCTTCACCACGAACCACGTGCGAAATCTTCATGAGGTGATCGTCAACAACAACCGCGAAGTTGTAAGTGGGATATCCGTTGGATTTCACGATCACAAAATCATCAAAAGTAGAATTTTCAAACTTCATTTCACCTTTTGCCATATCGTTGAAAATCGTTTTTCCACTTGGGATCTTGAAAATCACGGTTACGGCGTGGCCTCTTTTGCGAAAATCATTTGCTTCTTCTTCAGAAGTTGTTTTTTTCACTATCTTTTTGTCGTTTTTGAGTTCGTAAATTGCGTAATACGCCGAATTGGAATTCAAAAGCCGTTTTACGTGTTCTTCATAAATTCCTGCACGGACGCGTTCACTTTGCCGATAAGGTCCAAAAGCTCCTCCAACATTTGGTCCTTCTTCCCAACTTAAACCACACCACTTGAGATCCTCAATTATCGATCTCTCGGATTCTGGAGTGGAGCGCTGGGTATCGGTATCCTCTATTCTCAAAATGAATTGGCCGCCATTTTTTTTGGCAAACAACCAATTGAAGAGTGCCGTTCGTGCTCCTCCAACATGCAAATACCCTGTGGGGCTTGGGGCAAATCTTACCCTTACAGTCATCTTTTTGTCTCCAACGCTTCAACTGTTTCAAGTGCTTCTTCCACGCTCCACACGCTCTTTATTTCCACCAACTTCCTATCGTCAATGTATTTTCCCTCCAACAGAACGCTGGCTATTCTATCTGTCCATCCGCCTGTTCCTCTCAGCAAAATAACAGGTTTAGACTGAGCATATGCCGCAAACAGTTCAAGGCCAGTACCAACTTTTCCACCTATACTTATCACCACATCCACGTTGTACATCATCAAAATTGATCTCATGGAAAAATCCATGCCAGTATCCACAGCCACTGTGAGGTATCCATTTCCAGCATCTGATTTTGGAAGTATCCCAACCACCGTACCTCCAAATTTTGTTGCTCCTCTCGACACGGCCTCCATAACACCATCTCTGCCACCGTTTACCAGCACGTGACCACGTTTCGCAATTTCTTCTCCAAGATTTTCACATAACCCAAACAACGAATCCATTGGCGATGTGTCAACATCACCGGAATAACCTATTACACCTATTCTCAAAACTCACAACACCTCCAACAAGATTTTACCATAGTTGAACCGAAATTCATTCGAAACATTTTGGTTTTCTACAAAATGGAGTTGGTTTTCTTCACGATCGAGTGGGT
>WFSH01000249.1 GCA_015486145.1 Mesoaciditogaceae bacterium | reverse complement strand
GTACAGAAAGGCGATCGATGAAGGGAAAAGTGTACAAGAACTTTCAGAGATGTGGAGAACTGAATCAAGGAAGTTTCAGGAACTTTCTAAAAAATATTGGCTTTATTCAGAGTGAGGTGCTTTCTTTATGAAAAGTCGAATTGAGGAAATTCTCAACTCCATGACTCTTGAGGAAAAGATTGGTCAGGTTTTCATATGTGGCTTTTATGGCACCACACCGTCAAAAGAGATAAAAACTTTGATCCAAAAGTACCACCTTGGAAGTGTAATCCTTTTCAGAAGGAATATTGAAAATTCAGAACAGTTAAAAGCTCTCACTTCTTCACTTCAATCGGTTTCTCGATTGCCTCTTTTGATGGCAATAGATCAAGAAGGAGGGATGGTCACTCGTCTTTCTGAGCCATTCACCACTTTTCCAGGAAATATGGCAACTGCGGCAACAGGTGAACCTCACAATGCTTATTTGACAGGCCTAATTATGGCTAAAGAAATGCGCTCAGTCGGTATAAACTGGAATCTTGCACCGGTTGTAGACGTGAACGATCTTCCAGAAAATCCTGGTATTGGTGTGAGAAGTTATTCTGATGATTCTAAAATTGTTGCCACGTTTGCTTCAGAATTTTTAAGGGGGCTTCACGAAGGAAAAGTTGCAGCTTGTGCCAAGCACTTTCCTGGAAAAGGGCACAGTTCAAAGGATGCTCATTTAGAAATGCCGACAGTTGACAGGGATCGTGAAACTTTAGAAAAAATAGAACTTTATCCGTACAGAGAATTGATAAAAATTGGACTTGATTCAATCATGCCTTCGCACGTTTATTATCCCGCTCTTTGTGAACAAAGAGATCTTCCGGCCACTCTTTCAAAAAAGGTCATGATGAATCTGTTGAAAGACGAAATGAACTTCAAAGGGGTAACGGTTACCGATGATCTTGAAATGAGAGGAGTATCAAGCTCACTGTCTGCTCATGAGACTGCGTGGCGTTCCCTAAAAGTGGGTGCTGATGTTGTTATGATCTGTCACACATTTGAGGAACAGGTGAAGGTGTTTGAAAAGATTAGAGAGAAGCTCTCGAGTGGGGCAATTTCTGTTGAAAGACTTGACGATGCTGTTAGAAGGGTACTTGAAATGAAAGAAAACATAGGTCTTTTTGAAGACTTATTCATTGTAGATGCCGAGATTGGAAGTGAAGAATCGAGAAAAATAGCCGAGAGAATCGTTCAAAATTCCATAACGATCTGCCGCGATTTCGATGGAATTATTCAGAAAATACCAAGCGAATCACTTTTAATTGTTTGTCCTTCAAATACGAATTTGGTGAAGGTTGAAGAAGGCGAATCTCAGCGTAATCCCGAAATGGTGCAAGTATTCAAACGGATGTCAAAATTTGATGTAAAGAGTATCTTGATTTCTTCTAAGCCTACAGAAATTGAAATTGAACGGGTGACCTCTGAGATCAAAGAGTTCAAGGGTTTAACTCTGTTGTGCACACTCAATGCGCATATCGTGAAGGAAATGCAAGCATTGGTGAACAGAGTGATGGAAAAGCACGCAAGCACAACATTACTTGTTGCACTGAGAAATCCCTACGATTGTTTCTTGTCAGGAGTCAGGAACTCCGTTGCACTTTACAATCATTCAAGGTTTTCACAACGTCTTTTTGTTGAAATGATCATGAATGGAGAAAAATTTACCGGTAAACTCCCGTTGTTTCATTGGAGAGGTTAAAATGCGTGCAATTGGCATAGACGGTGGAGGAGGTCACACGAGTTTTGTCCTTTATGACGAGAAAGAGGGGATTTTGAATTCTGTGAAAATAGATTCGCCAAGTAATTATCATCTCGTAGGTCTCGACGAGGTTAAAAGAATTTTTGAAGAAGGGATAAAACGTGTTTCGAACGGTTCCGATTTTGACACGATTGGAGCTGGATTGAGTGGTGTGGACAGATCAAGTGACAAAAAGTTGATATCCGAAGTCTTTGAAAAGATCGGTGTTAAGAATTTTACAATTTCAAACGATGGCATCGCGGCATTGTGGGGCGCAACAGGTGGCATAGGCATTTTAATGGTGTCGGGAACCGGATCAATCGTTGTTGGGAGAAATCCAAAGGGTGAAATTTACAGAGCCGGCGGTTGGGGATACATGTTTGATGAATATTGTAGTGGCTTTTGGTTTTCAAATCGTGCGGCGATGGCTGCCCTCAATTATAGAGATGGCCTTGGCCCATTTACCACCCTTGAATCCGCTCTCGTGGATTTTTACGGCATCAAAGAGATAGACGACATCGTATATATTTACTATTCTGATTTTGATAAATCAAAGATTGCCTCTGCTGCCAACATAGTTTTGAGAGAAGCACAAAAGGGTGACGAAGTATCCATGAGAATCGTGAAAGTGGGTATAGAAAATGCACTCAATATGATATCGGCAGTTGCCCGAAAATGTGGATTTGAAAAAGAATTTGCGTTTTCATACGTTGGTGGTCTCTTTAATTCTGAATATTTTTTTAAAAGACTGAAAAGTGCTTTTGAAGCCATGTTTCCCAAGGCGCGATTTATGCACCCAAAGTTTGGGGCAGATGTGGGGGCGGCGTTGATGGCAATTGATTCGCGGAGGAGAAAAAATGAAAACATTGGATGATTTTTTTGAAAAAGAGATCGAAAGTGGAACTTTTCCGGGAGCTGTCTTGCTTGTCGGAGATTCCAAAGAAATTATATTTCAAAGAGCCTATGGTTATCGTTCGCTAAAACCAAAAAGAGAGAAGAACGATATTGGCACGATATACGATGTGGCATCCATGACGAAAGTTATCGCCACAACTTCTGCCATCATGAGACTCGTTGAAAGCGGAGAAATCAGATTATATGATCCCGTGCATCTTTTTATAGATGGGTTCAACACAGAGAAAAAACGAGATGTCCGCATATGGCATCTTTTGACCCATACTTCTGGTCTTCCAGCATATTCTGATGCATGGAAACACACAAAAGGAAGAGAAGAGCTTCTCAAATCGATAAATAACATCGAGTTATCAAATCACGTTGGAGAAAAGTTTGTCTACTCCTGTTTGAATTTTATAACATTAATGGAAATTGTGGAGAATGTTACCCAAAAGAGTTTTGATGAATTCGTAAAGCACGAGATTTTCTCTCCTTTGAAAATGGAAAAAACGACCTTTAATCCACCAAAAACATGGATAACCGAAATTGCTCCCACTTCAGAACGAGACGGCGATCTGTTGCGTGGAAAAGTGGACGACGAGT
>WFSH01000248.1 GCA_015486145.1 Mesoaciditogaceae bacterium | reverse complement strand
TTTTTCCGCCATGCTCTCCGGCACCTGGACCTATTTCAACCACGTAATCTGCTGACCTTATTACCTGTTCATCGTGTTCAACCACTAAGACGGTATTTCCCAAATCTCTTAAACCTTCCAACATTCTGATCAATTTCACCGTATCTTGATGGTGTAGTCCTATTGTAGGTTCATCGAGGATGTAAGTTACTCCTACAAGTTTAGAGCCAAGTTGTGTAGCCAATCTTATGCGTTGTGACTCGCCTCCTGAGAGCGTTGAGACGTTCCTTGAGAGCGTCAGATAACCTAATCCAACTTCGACGAGAAATTTGAGTCTTCTCCTCAGTTCAGAGAGTATTTCTCGAGCAATTTTTTCTTGAGTGGGTTTCAACCTCACATCCCTAAAGAATTGATAAGATTCAAGAACGGTCATATCTGAAATCTCGGCGATATTTTTCCCACCAAAAGTAACGGCCAGTGCTTCCGGGCGGAGTCTCTTTCCCCCACATGCGGTACATTTTTTGTGGATTAAAAAATTGCGCTCTATCCACTCTCGAACTTCATCAGAATCTGTGTTTTCATATCTATCTTTTATGTGTGCGAGTAGTCCCTTGAATCCAGGGCCTCCATGAAGAATAGCATTTTGAACGTGCTTTGGAAGTTTTTTGAAAGGAAGATGTGGATCGCTTCCCATTCTTTCAATCATTCTTGCCACTATTGATACCACGAAAGATTTTCCTGTTTTGTACGGAATGATCCCACCACTTCTTACAGATTTAGAGGGATCTATTATGAAATCTTCTCCAACCTCTGTGGTGTAACCTAATCCTGAACACACTGGACAAGCGCCATACGGAGAGTTAAAAGAAAAGAGCTTGGGAGAAATTTCCGGAAAGCTAATCCCACAAACTGGACACGCGAGTTTTTCGCTAAAGTATTTTATATCACCAGAAGAGTAATCCATGATCTCAACTTGACCGTTGGCCTCAGACAAAGCTATTTCTAAAGATTCAACAAGCCTTTGATGATTTTCATCTTTGACTTTGAGACGATCAACCACCAATTTGATCGTGTGCCTCACTTGTTTTTCAAGGTTTATTTCTTCCTCCAAAAGATATTCTTTACCATCTACGTTTACTCTGAGAAAGCCTCTACGTCTTAAATAATCGAATAAAGATCTGTATTCACCTTTTTTTTCGATTGCAAGTGGAGCCAGTACCGCAATACGGGTTCCCCTCGGATACGTGCTTTCAACTCTTTCGATTATCTCATCCACACTTTGTTTTTCGAGTGGTCGCCCACATTTTACACAATGTGGCGTACCCACTCTGGCGTAAAGCAATCTCAAATAATCGTGAATTTCAGTGACGGTGCCAACCGTTGAACGAGGATTGTGTGAAACACTCTTTTGATCTATGGCAATGACGGGAGAAAGTCCATCTATTTCCTGGACATCTGGTCGCTTGAATTCTCCCAAAAATTGGCGTGCATAAGACGAAAGGGACTCTAAATACCTTCTTTGTCCCTCGGCGTATATCGTATCAAATGCTAAAGAAGATTTTCCCGATCCAGACAACCCCGTTATAACTGTTAAAGTATTTCTTGGAATGTCAACGTTGATGTTTTTAAGGTTGTGAACTTTGGCTCCTTTAATCCTTAGAAATCTCTCCAGAAGTTCTCACCTCTTCCACTATTTCACGTGCTTGAGAAACAATTTTTTCAACCATTTTAGGGGATTTTCCCTCTACCATGATGCGTATCAAAGGTTCTGTTCCAGAAGGTCTTATAACTATTCTCATGTTTTCTTTGGAGTTGATATCTTTTACAAATTCTAAAATTTTGTGGCTCTTCATCACCAATTTTTTGTTCTTAACGTGTATATTTGTCAATTTCTGAGGATAGCGTTCAATACCTGAAGAAAACTCTTCAATGTCTACACCAAACTTCAGGCTCGTCGTAATGGTTTCAAGGGCGGTTAAAAGACCATCTCCCGTTGTTGCAAGATCTAAAAAGATTATGTGTCCTGACTGCTCACCACCAAGGTTTGACCCCACTTCTTGCATTTTTTCGAGGACATATCTATCCCCAACTTTTGCTCTTATGAATTTTATTTCATTTGACTTTAGCTCTTCTTCTATTCCAAGATTTGTCATCAAAGTGCCCACCACTGTGTTGGAACCAAGATGCCCCACCTTTTTCATGAATTTTGCGTTTATGACTATCATATCGTCACCATCTATTATTCGACCGCTTTTTCCAATCATGATACATCTGTCGGCATCTCCGTCATGAATCACACCGAAGCTTGCCCCAGTCGATTTTATCTTCTCTGACAAAAATTCCGGATGCAATGCACCACATTTTTCATTTATGTTTATTCCATCAGGATTGGAGTTGAAAAAGATTCCATCAATACCAATCTCTTTAGAAACGATCGGAACGGTTGCAACGGCCGCACCATTTGCCAAATCAAAAGCAATTTTCAATCCCTTTAAGTTGGCATACTTGGAAGCCATCCATTCCACGTAATTGGATAAAAGATCGAGTTCAATTCGCTTACCAATTTCATGATTCTTTATTTCATCATCAAGGTGGTTTTCTATTTCTTCCTCAAGTTTGTCTGGGAGCTTGTAACCATCAAGAAATATTTTTATCCCATTGTGCATCCACGGATTATGACTCGCACTTACCATAAAACCAGCTGTGTGTTCTTGATGAGTAAGCCATGCCAAAACGGGGGTTGGCATGACGCCACACGTGACAACATTGATCCCCATTGAAAGTATTGAAGAAACTAACGCAGCTTCAAACATTTCACCTGAGATCCTCGTGTCACGAGCGATGAGAACATTGTTTAACGTGTGATTTTGTGACTTCAAAACGTGTGCGGTGGCTTTTCCAATTTTAAAAGCCAATTCGGCGGTCAATTCATCGTTCGCGATTCCTCTTATGCCATCTGTACCAAAGTACTTTCTCATTTTTCTTCTTCTTCCTCTATTTCGAGGCCTTCGGGAGAGAATTTTTCCGGGCGTACTAATGGATAAGCTATGACTTCCTTTATCGTCGGAGCATCAGTGGCAAGCATAACGAGTCTATCTATTCCTATTCCCAAGCCACCGGTTGGTGGCATTCCATATTCAAGGGCACGCAAAAAATCAAAGTCCATCATTTGCGCTTCTTCATCACCTGCCTGACGCATAGCTGCTTGCGCTTCAAATCGTTTGCGTTGATCTATGGGATCGTTCAGTTCGCTGAATGCATTCGCCAATTCGTTCCCAAGCACCACCACCTCAAAACGTTCGGTAAGCCTTGGGTCTTTTCTGTGCCGCTTTGCAAGTGGAGAAATGTCTACGGGATGATCCATCAAGAAGGTGGGATTCACCACGGTGTCTTCAACAAGATCCCACAGCTTTTCAATGTAATGACCACGTTCCATAATTTCAGGTAACGTATCATGTGCTTTCAAGACCTTCAACAACTTTTCGTCTGGATCATCGAGAATATCAACGTTCAAATGTTGTTTTATGTAATCACGCATCTTTATGCGTTTCCACGGTCTGCTAAAATCTATTTTTTTGCCTTGATATGTGATTTCAGTGGTACCTTTGATTTCTTTTATCACGTGAGTGACAAGCTTTTCGGTGAGATCCATCATATCGTTGTAATCGGCATAAGCTTTGTAGCATTCAAGCATCGTAAATTCTGGATTGTGTTTGTAACTTACCCCTTCGTTTCGAAAACACTTTCCAATTTCATAAACACTGTCAAATCCACCCACGATATATCTTTTGAGATAAAGTTCGTGAGCGATTTTCAAATACATGTCGATGTTGAAAACGTTCAAATGTGTGACAAAGGGCTTTGCAGTCGCACCGCCTGTGACAAATTGAAGAATTGGAGTTTCAACCTCGATAAATCCCTCGCCATTCATGAAATTTCTTATCAATTGGATAACCCGGTAACGAGTTTTAAATCTCTCGAAGGAATCTCTGTTTACCACCGTATCAATGTATCGCTGACGGTATATTTTTTCCTTGTCAGTTAGACCGTGCCATTTTTCTGGGAGCGTTCGTATCGCTTTTGAAAGAATTTCGTACGAGGCTGCAAATATGGAGAGTTCCCCAGTGTGCGATCTGAAAGGGAATCCCTTTATGCCAACAAAATCCCCCACCTTCACATGTTCTTTAAAAATTTTGAATGCATTTTCTCCCACTGACACGTTCATGTAACATTGCAGACGGTCGGTGGAATCTTGGATAACGAAAAATATGGACTTTCCGTGATATCTGATCGCCATTACGCGTCCAGCCGTTGATAGACGTACTTTGTCGTCTTTTTCGCCGCTGGCAAGCTTGGCATCAAATTCCTCACGTATTTCAACGAGTTTGTGGGTAATTTCAAAACGATATGGATATGGATTAATTCCCTTTTCTTTGAGCAACTCTATTTCCTTGATCTTTTGAAGCCTCAACTCATCCATTCAAAAACTTCTCCCTTCACTTCAGATATCCTTCGATAAATCGATGTTCTTGGGTTAACCGTTATTTGTCATCACATTGAGAATCAAGTACTTCTTAGTCCCGTTTGGTGCTTTAACCCGTACAGTTTCGCCGACTTTACGTTTATATACCGCTCTTCCCAGTGGCGAATCAACCGATATCTTGTTTTTAAAAATATCGGCCTCTTGAGAAGTGACGATCATGAATTCCATTTCGTTGTTTGAAGACAAATCTTTCAACTTTATGAGGTTTCCGATGTTTACCTCGTGAATGTTGTTGAGTTCATCTTCTATGATCGTCGCCCGTGACAAAATACTTTCGATCTCGCTGATTCTGCTGTTTATCTTTCCCTGCTCATTTTTAGCCTCGTCGTATTCGCTGTTTTCACTGAGATCTCCAAATTCTCTTGCCTCTTTTATTTTTTGAGCGACTTCATTCATCAGTCTCTCTTTGAGTTCCTTCAATTCTCTTTTAAGCGATTCGTATCCTTCTTTTGTAAGTTCTATTTTGTCTTCCATGGTGAGCCTCCTTAAAAATTCATTCAACGGATATCAAATAATGATAATGGGATTGGCCGCCATAATACATTTCCACATCAACGTTTGGATAACGTATCTGGATTTCTTTCAATATAACCTGGGTGTCTCTTTCCGAAACTTCCTTTCCGTAGAACACCGTTATGATATCAGCACTTGCAGCATTTGCTTTATCTAACGTACAGAACACGCTTTCATCCAACGTGTTGTTGGAACAAACCAAACTTCCATCAACAAATCCTATGTACTGCCCCTCTTTTACCTCTATTTTTTTTACCTTGCTGTCTCTGATGGCCTTTGTGATTTCTATGGATTTCACAGCTTCTATAGCTTCACGAAATCTGCTTAGATTCTCCATAAGAGATGCTTGAGCGTTGAAAGAAAAAAGCGCAGCTAATCCTTCTTGCACGGTTGATGTTTTAACTACCACCACTTTTTTCCCATTGATCATTTCTTTGACAGAATTGGATGCCATGAATATGTTTGGATTGTTCGGAAATATAAAAACATTTTGTGCGTTGACGCTGTCAACAGCATCTTTAAGTTGCGCTGTGCTTGGATTTGATGTTTGCCCACCGTTTACGACCACATCGACTCCGATACTTTTGAAGATCGATTTCCAACCTTCACCATTTGCGACCACAATCATGCCATATTTTTTCTGTTTGTCGCTATTTTGTGGTGTTTCGTTTATCAATTTGTGATGTTGGTTTTTCATGTTGTCTATTTTGGATTTAACCAGTTCACCGTACTCAAGAGCTTTATCAATCGCTTGGCCAGGGGTATTCGTATGCACATGAAACTTTAAAAAATCATCGGTATTCACGAGCACCAACGAGTCACCTATCGAGTTGAAAAAATCTCTCAACTCTTCAACGTTGACTTCCTTTTTTGTCTTGACGATGGCTTCTGTACAGTAAAGATATTTCAGTTCTTCTTGAGAGATCTTTACAATTTCCCTGGGGCCCGCATTTTCGATTTCGAGTTTCACTTTCGTGTCACCGTTAAGTGCTCTGTAAAATCCTTCTATTATGTAGGCTAAACCTTTTGCTCCCGAATCAACCACTCCAGCATCCCTCAATTTTTTGAGATATTTTGGAGTATCTTCCACCACTTCCATAGCCCTTTGGTAAAGCTTTTGCATGAACTCTTTGTAATCCTCTGTCACGTGATCCGTGGCCTCTTCGGAAAGAATTCTCATAACCGTTAACATGGTCCCTTCTACAGGCGTCATCACGGCACTGTACGCCACTTCGTTCGCAACTTTCAATGCTTCGGCGAATTCGGCTGTAGTCAGTGTCTTTTTATCTTTGCAGTATTGAACAAAACCTCGGAAGATCTGAGAAAGTATCACACCAGAATTTCCTCTTGCTCCGAGGAGAGTACCTGTTTCAACAGCTTGAAGTACACTTGGAAGGTCATGTTTTTCAATCGAATCCACACGCTTACACGCTTCTAAAAGGGCAGATGCCATATTAGACCCTGTATCACCATCCGGAACTGGGAAAACGTTCAAAGTGTTAATTTCATCCACATGAGAAAGCAAAACTTCTGTTCCCTTTTTGAGACACAAGGTGAAATTTTCACCGTTTATCTTTTTCATAGCTCGATCTGCGTTTGAAAACGCGACGAGAAACACCTCCTTTTTAAGCAACCGCGTTGTTTCAGAAACTCACATCTACAACATGTACGTTGACTTCCAATGGCTTTCTACCCGCATAGGTGGTGAGGTTGTATATCACGCTGTCTTGAAGGTTTTTTGCCACTTGTGGGATGTTTGTACCATATTCCACCACCACGTATATGTCCACCTTTATGTCCACCCCATCGTCCACCATTTTAATTCCCTTGTCTACGTTGCTGAAAATTGAAACAACGCTTGACAACATTGACGGATTGGAAAGATCCACGACTCCATAACTGTTCACCATTGCTTCTCTGATCAATCCTTTTAACGCCTGTGACGAAACCTCTATTTCTCCGTATTCAGTAGAAAATTTCAAGCTTATCCCTCCTGTACTTCTGCCTTTAGATTTGCGACTATCCTATCAATCACCTTTTTAGACGAAAGTCCCGCAAATTCCAACAGTTCTTCTCTCGTACCTTGTTCTATGAAATTATCTTCTATTCCTATAATTTCCGTTTTGTCTCTCAAAGCGGGGGCTTTGAGTAACACCGAAGAACCGAAGCCCCCCATCATGGTTCCTTCTTCAAGTGTCCATACTTTGGGAGAATTTGAGATGACGCTTAAAGCTTTCATGTCCAAAGGTTTTACACTTCTACAATTGTAAACTCCCACTTGGATACCCATAGACTCAAGTTTTTTAGAGGCTTCGACGGCAACTTTTACCATAGATCCCACTGCAAGTATTGTACCATCTTTTCCTTCAAGAATTTTCTCCCAACTAAACGGATTTTTAAGTGGTGGCGTTGAAAGCACGTCCATTATATCCACAAATTCACTGTCTTTAGGATATCTTATCGCCACAGGTCCTTTAATCCTACCAATCACGGATTTTAACATGGCGGAAAGTTCACCCAACGATGAAGGGGCAAGGATCCTCACGTTGGGAATGAGATTCATGTATGCGATGTCAAAAACACCATGATGAGTGGGACCATCTTCACCAACCAATCCTGCACGATCGATGGCAAAAACCACATCCAAATTTTGAAGTGCCACGTCGTGAATAACCTGATCAAAAGCCCTTTGAAGGAAAGTGGAATAAATTGCTACAACTGGCTTAAGACCTTGTGTTGCTATTCCGGCGGCAAATGTGGTACAGAGTTCTTCAGTGATTCCAAGGTCGAAAAATCTCTTGGGATGGTTGGCGTGAAAATATTTAAGTCCCGTTCCATCTTCCATTGCTGCGGTGATTCCTATTATTCTGTGATCTTCATTCGCTATTATGGAAAGCACTTTGCCAAAGATTTCACTGTAGGAATAAACTCCTTTTTTTATCTCTATTGATATACCGCTTTGAGGGTCTATCATGGAAACGCTGTGAAATTTGGTTGGGTTCTCTTCGGCGTAAGGGAGTCCCTTTCCCTTTTTTGTCAAAACATGTACCACAACAGGTCCCTCTATGTTTTTCAAACTTTCAAATGCCCTCACAAGAGTTTTAATATCATGACCATCTATAGGGCCTATGTATTTGAGACCGAAATCTTCGAAAAAGTTATCGAGTAAGAATAGTTTTTTGAGCGATGACTTCACCTTTTCCGATACCCATTCCAGGTCGTTTTTACGAAGAAAATCGTGAAATTTGGCGTCCAAAATCCTGTAAGCCTTGGCAGTTCTGACTTTGTTGAGGATGGTGTTGGATAATTGGCCCACACTTGGGGATATACTCATACCGTTGTCGTTAAGGATTATTTTAATCTTTGACAAAACGGTTTTTACCTGGTTCATAGCTTCAAAAGCGATCCCAGAGGTCATTGCACCGTCTCCTATGATCGCTATCGTCTCACCATTTAATTTCTTCATTGCACGTGCCTTTTCTATTCCCAAAGCCGCCGCTATTGATGTGGCTGCATGACCAACTCCAAATTTATCGTATTTTGATTCATGGATACTCGGATATCCACTTATGCCACCAAATTTTCTCATTTTGTTCATCGATTTGGCTCGGCCGGTTAGTATTTTGTGTGTGTATGCCTGATGCCCTGTATCCCAAATTATGGTATTTTCATCCGGAGGGAAAACCTTGTACAAACTGAGTGTGAGTTCCACAGTTCCGAGATTGGGAGCAAGATGTCCATTGCCTGAACTCACGATTTTAACGATGTAATCACGGATTTCCCTCGCCATGTCCTCCATCTCAGGAAAACTCATGTTCTTGAGTTTTTTAAAAAGTGGTTCCGTGTCCCATGTTGGAGGAATTCTCATCAATCTCCATCTCCTTTTCGAGATCTCCCAACACCTCTTTAACTGTTAGAGAAGCAGAATCGATCAACTTTTTGCACCTTCTGTAGAGTAAAACACCTCGTTTGAAAAGCTTCAAGGACTCATCTAAAGGAAGATCTTCTTTCTCCATGGCTGTCAGTATTTCTTCCAACGCTTTGTAAGCCTCCTCAAAAGAGAGAGTATCTATTTTGTTTTCTTCTTTATTCTCTTCCACTTTTTACCTCCTCTACTCTGGAAGAAACGTTTCCATCTTTAAAGATCACCCTCAAGAGATCGTTCATTTTCACCTGCGTTACAGTTCTAACGACGGAATTTCCTTTAAAAACCATTGAATACCCTCTTTTCAGAGGCTCATTTGGATCGTGTAACTTGAGTTCACCTTTTATTCTCATCACTTCTGATGCTCTTTTATCCATTTTTGTGAGAAATAAATGCTTTGTCATCTTCCAAAGGCTTTCCACTTTATCGGGAAAAACCTCGGTCGTTCGAACGGGCTTTGCATATTTTAAGGCATCTGAAGCACGTCTCACGTTGTGAACACTACGCTCGATCTTGGTGGCCATAAATCTGTAAATGTCATTCAGAGCCGTTTGCACTTTTTGCATTTTTAACGCTAATAACCTTTTGGGGGAAAAAGATCCAAGCTTTGCGTGAAGGGTAGATACACGTTCGTTGCTGTCGGAAATTAAAGTACCGATTTCACTCAGGAGTCTTTTAAAATTCTTTTGAACAATCCCTGAAATTTCCAATAATTCCGGAGTGGCCATTTCTGCAGCTCCAGTTGGTGTAGGAGCTCTGAGATCCGCCACGTAATCGACCAAAGTTGTATCCGTTTCGTGACCCACTCCTGTAATCACCGGTTTTTTCATCTCATATAATTTTCTAACTATTTGCTCTTCGTTGAAATTCCACAGATCCTCTACGCTTCCTCCACCTCTGACCAACAAGACCACATCCGCATTTGATGAGTCGGCACACTCCAAGGCTTGCACAGTTTCCCTTACAGCCTCTTTACCTTGAACTCCCGTGTGGAAAAGGAGTATTTCAGCCAAAGGATAGCGCTTTTTAACCGTGTTGATAACATCACGAAACGCGGCCGATGTTCTTGACGAGACAACGGCTATACGTTTTGGAAACTGGGGAATTGGTTTTTTGGGTTTGTTGAATATTCCTTCCGCTCTTAATTTTCGTTTCAGTTCTTCAAGCTTTCGATAAAGTACACCGTAATCAGTTCCCTCTTTTATCGATTCGGCGTAAAGCTGATAAGTTCCCCTTTTTGTATAAACGCGAATAGAGCCATAGACTTTTATTAACGTTCCATCCTCTATTTTTCGGTGACCAAGTTTGTAAAGTGCGTTGAACATCACACAGTTCAAGAGACAGTTCTTTTCAGATATGGAAAAATAAGCATGAGGGCCGGAATATTTAAAATTTGAAAGTTCTCCACGAACGATCACGTTGCTCAGTGAGGTATCCCTTTTTAAGGCTTCAACGATACGGGCGGTTATTTCCGCAACCCCCATTTCTTTAGGTTCAACAAGCATTTTAATTTCCCTTCACATACCCTTTGCAGACCTCACAACATTTCTCATAAGTATGGCGTTTGTCACGGTTCCAACTCCACCGGGGACCTTTGAAACGGAAGCTTTTTTTGAAACCGAATCGAAATCAACGTCACCCACGATTTTTCCGTTGACAACGTTTATACCAACATCCACCACAACCGATCCCTCTTTGATCCAATTTTCATCGATCATCTTTGCCTTTCCGATCGCCACCACTACCACATCTGCATGTCTCGTTTTTTCGATGAGATTGCGCGTTTTCGAGTGACACACGGTGATCGTTGCGTTTCGAGACATTAGAAGTAATGAAAGGGGTTTCCCAACGGTGGTACTTCTTCCAACGATCGTAACATCTGCACCTTTCAAAGGAATGTTGTAATATTCTAAAAGCTCAACCACTGCCTGTGCCGTGCAAGGCACAAGCAAAGGAATATCGAGTAAAATCTTTCCAAGATTTTTGGGAGTTCGGCCCTCCACATCTTTTTGGGGGTTCAGCATATCCAACAATGAAATTTCATCGACTCCTGTGGGAACTGGATGCATGAGCATGACACCGTGGACTTTATCATCTTCATTGAGTGATTTTAGATCTTCCATGATGTTTTTTGAGTTGGTTTCGACTTCAGCGTAGTCTATGCCGAGTTTGTCACAATTACGTTTTATCGAGTTCAAGTAAACTCTTGTGGATTTATCGTTGGAAGAAACAAGACATCTCAATGCCGGCGTAATGCCTTTCGACTTAAGTGTTTTGACCTCTTCACGAACCTCGTTTTTTATCTTGTTGGCAAGGCCAATTCCGTCGAGTATCATTTGCGATCACCGTGTTTCAGAACAATCCAGAAATTCTTCCGTCATCATCCACATCTATCAACTGAGCGGCTGGAATCTTGGGTAAACCGGGCATGGTCATGATCTGTCCGGCTATCGGGACAATAAAGCCTGCTCCACTCGAAAGGAGAACTTCGCGTACCGTAAAGGTATATCCAGATGGTGCGCCCACAGCTTTTGGATCATCACTGATGGATGCCTGAGTTTTGGCCATTATAATGGGCAATTTGCCATATCCTTCCTTCTCTATCTTTCTTATATCTGATAGCGCTTTTGAAGTGTACACAACGTTTCCGGCTCTGTATATTTCGCGTGCAAGAGTTTCTATTTTTTCTTTTATGGGCATTTCCCAGTCGTACACGCTGTGGAAATCTTTTCGATCTTCTTCCACCGATTTGACGACTTCGTGTGCCAGTTCTTCAGCTCCAGCTCCTCCCTTGCTCCAGGCCTCATTTAACGCAATGCGCACGCCCATTTTCTTGGCTTCTTCACGGACGAGATCTAACTCTGCGTTGGTGTCAGTTGAAAAACGGTTTAACGCCACAACAACTGGCAATCCAAATTTTTTGACATTCTCAACGTGTACTCTCAAGTTTTTGATACCTTCTTTGAGCGCTTCGATGTTTTCAACGTTGAGTTCTTTTTTGTTCATTCCTCCGTGCATCTTTAAGGCTCTAATGGTTGCAACGAGTACTACGGTGTCTGGTTCAAGATTCGCGTACTTTGAAACAACATCGAAGAATTTTTCCGCACCCAGGTCAGCTGCAAAACCCGTCTCTGTGATCACATAATCTGCCAACTTCAACGCGAGTTTTGTCGCCACGATGCTGTTAGTTCCATGGGCAATATTTGCAAATGGACCACCGTGAACGAAAGCGGGCGTGTGTTCAATTGTCTGGACGAGATTTGGATTCATCGCATCTTTCAACAAGGCGGTCATGGCCCCCTGCGCTTTCAAATCGCCGGCCGTTACGTACTTACCTCCCTTAATCGTTTGTCCAACGATGATCTTCGAAAGTCTTTCTTTCAGATCTGACAGATCACTGGCAAGGCACAAGATCGCCATTATCTCCGAAGCTGCAGTGATAACAAAATTCGTTTCCCTCGGAAAACCGTTAGAACGTCCTCCCAAAGAGACCACTATTTGCCTCAAAGCACGATCGTTCATATCAATGGCCCTCGGCCATGTTATTCTTCTAACATCTATGTTGAGGTCGTTTCCATGGTGAACATGTGCATCTATCATCGCTGAAAGTAAATTGTGAGCGGCACTTATAGCATGCATATCGCCTGTGAAATGCAAGTTGATCTCTTCCATAGGAAGCACCTGTGCGTATCCTCCACCAGCCGCTCCACCTT
>WFSH01000247.1 GCA_015486145.1 Mesoaciditogaceae bacterium | reverse complement strand
TGTGTGGGTAACATATTTTGAACGACGACATTCTTTGACATTTTAGTACCGCTTTACAAGCGGTGAGTGTAATCTTTTTGAAGCCTTGTCAAAACTGATTCAGACGTTTGTTCCATACAAGGTGCTCATAACAGAGCACGCTGCATACTAACATCCTGTTAGATTCGCTTTCTCGGCACGTCCTGTGCCTTCCTTCGCAACTATCGCTTTGATCGTGAAAATGGTCATTCCGGCCACCGAGCCGGAATCTCGTTTTGAAGAGATCCTGAATAGTTCCTACGGAACTTTCAGGATGACAATTTGGATAACTCGGCAGTTTTTTTACGGGCAATTCATGAATTGCCCCTACGAAACAAAAAACAACGAGCTCATATGTCCTGACAGTACTTTGAGGGTGCTTGTTTTTTACTTGATGACAAGATGTCTTTGAATAACTTTGTTCAAACTTACAAGAACAGAATAGAGAATTGTCATGTTTTACCACACAAAAATGGATAGAACCGATTTTTTCGAAGTCCTGCAAAATCGTATGAGAAATTCATTTATCAACTTTCTTTTTCACCAAATACCACATGTAAAGATCCAGTTTTCCAAGTGGCAAATTAAAATGTTTTGAAATGGGGACAAGGCGTGATTCATAATCGAGATAGCGATATTTCGTCCATCCATTTGGTATTTCCTTTATAATGTTATTTTCAAGCATCAAACGCATTATATGCTTATCAAGAATTGCAAAGTTACCTATTCCGACGTTTCTTAAAAAATGGCTCGATTCTTTCCATCCTATTCCTCTCACATTTTTAACGATGTATTCTCTAACACTTTCTGGTGGTTTAGAAAGTATTTCTCTTAATTTCCCAACTATCCATCTATTTTCGACTATGTATTTAGCTCTTGTCGATGGAAATCTGTGCCCAACTTTTCTTAAAGCATGTTCTAATTCTATCTGCGGAAACGTATAAAATCCGTTTCCTATCTCTTTCTGAGCGATTATTCCTTTGTTGGCAGACCAATTTGCGGTTAAGACACAAAATGAAAGCTCGGAAAACAATTCCAATTCCGAACCGTTTTTACCAATTTCAACAAATTCTTTCCACCTTGACTCCACCAAAGGAGAAGCTTCACCGAATATATCATCAATGAATTTTATGAGTTTGTTCATGAATTACACCTGTTCTTCTATTATTTCCATGAATTTTTGTACGGCTTCCTTTGTTCTCCAGGGTGGTTCGTATCCAACATAAGTCTTTGCGATTTTAACATCTTTAGCAAGGGAAAGTTTTTCTTCTCTAACTGAATAAAAGTATCCTCGTTTTGCGAGATATTCGCTCAGATATTCTTGCTCTGTTTGACCAGGTGTTGGTATAAGCAATCCCTTTTTTCCAAGTTCAACAATATCCATTATTGTTGAGTATCCAGATCGTGCTATTACAAACTTTGAACGATTCATGAGCTCATCTCTAATTCCTTTCCCGGCATAGTTCACAATTTCAACACCAGGAATGTTTATTTTCTGTGTTTTTTCTGGAATGCCCCGAACTAATACGATTTTTCCAGAGAGAGCCCCTATTTGAGAAATTATCTTTTTTTCAAGTATAGTTCTGTTTGGTTCACGCCCGGAAAGCGATATGAGGTAATCTATATCCTGAGTCACATCCATTTTTTCATAATCTGAAAGAATTCCGATGTATGCAAGTTTGTCTTTTGGAAAATATGTAAGGTTGTGTGCAAGGTCACCCGTCAAATCTTTACCGTCTGGAAAGTCTGGTATGATGAATTTTCTGAAAGAATCCCTAAAAAAGTAGTTGAATTTTTCAGTTTTGTTCCTTAAAAACTTTAGGAAATCCGGCGGAATGTATCGAAGTTGATGAAATATGAAAAATGATGGTTTGTCATGATCGAAGACCCCATACTTCGAGTCTGATATCAAAAGATCTATATTTTTGCTTTTAGATATTTCTAGTATCTGTTTATGTTCCTTTAGCATGGCGTTTATTATGGAAGGCATCATAAATGAAAGCTTTACGGCAAAAATACCATTCTTTGTATAAGGACTTGGATACATGACGCTTTCTATGTACTCACACCGATCGCCAAATTCTTTTTTCAAAGCCATTAGAGGTCTGTGAGCGGTGTATATAATGAGATGATGTTTTTCTCTTACGAGTGTTCTCATAATTGGCAAACTACGAGTCATGTGCCCCAATCCCCATGTGCACAATCCAAAAAGAATATTCAATTTTAAGCACCTCTTAATTTACCAAATAATGGTTATCTCAGGTTCCAACTCTACCCCGAACTTGTCTCTCACCCTTTTGAAAACTTCATTGTAAACCATTTCGAAATTTTCAAAAGTTGCCTTCCCGACATTGACAAAAAACCCAGCATGTTTCTCGGAAACTTTTACCCCACCTACTTTGAATCCTTTAAGTCCTGCCGCATCAATAAGCTGCGCCGCATAACCTGACTTTGGATTCTTAAAAATGCATCCTACGCTGGGCATCGCTAATGGTTGTGTGCGTTTCTTAATCTCCAAAAAACTCTGAGTGCGTTCTGAAACTTTCTCACATGTGGAATAATTCAAGCGTAACAAACAGCTCGTGATCCACATTTTTTGGTTGTGAAATATGGAGCTCCTATAAGCAAAGTCGAGCTTCGAAGTATCGAGTTCGTTTAAAATTCCATTTTCATCCACGACCGTTACTTTCTCCACACATTGAGAAATTTCTCCTCCAAACGCACCACTGTTCATGAAGATAGCTCCTCCAATGGTCCCCGGTATCCCACTGGCGAATTCAATTCCTGAAAGACCTCTTTTTTCAGCTTCTTTCACAATGGTAGAAAGCTTTACCCCGACTTGAGCTTGGACGTAATTCCCAACGAATTTGAACTTTGAAAGTTTAGAAGTTGAAATTAATGGAAGTTTCCCATTACGAATAATTGTGTTAGAGCCACCACCTAACACTTTGAAGTTTTTGCCGACTTTTAGAAAAGATTTAATAATCTCAGTGAATTCTTCAACATCCCCGGGTTTGAAGAGCTTTTGCACACTTCCAGACATTCGGAAAGTCGTGAGATGGGAGAGGTCAACTCCTTGCATCTCTTGATCCGCTATCTCCGCTTGCATTCCTCTGGCCGTAACTGCACACCTCCCTGAAGATACACACAGAACACATCGGATTCCTGGGAGCACAAATCCTTTGGCCAAAATTCACCATCGCTCCGTTCAGCCGCGTCCAATACTCCTTCGGCAGAATCTCCGCTAATGCAACTTCTGTTTCTTCTGGTTTTTTCGTTTTGACAATGCCCATTCTGTTTGCAATCCTATGAACATGCACATCCACCGCTATTGCTGGAATCCCAAAAGAAACAGCAAGAACAATGTTGGCTGTTTTTCTGCCTACACCTTTGAGTTTTACCAGATTTTCGAGCGTATCCGGTACTCTTCCACCGTAACGCCCTACGATCTCTTGAGCGATCTGTATTACTCGCTTCGCTTTTTGTTTGTACATTCCCGCAGACTTTATGAGTTTTTCAACTTCTTCAACCTTCGCTTTTGAAAGTTCATAAGCCGTCGGGAACTTTCTAAAAAGGGCATTGGATGCCCTTTCTGTATTGGCGTCCTTCGTCCTTTGACTCAATACCGTACTTATCAAAACATAAAATGCATCTCTTCGCTTGTGCTTGCGAGGATAAAGCTTTATTATATCCAGCAATATACGCTGCGAGGTCTGTTTGTCAAGCACTGTTTTCCTTCACTTCGAGCCCTTTATCATTTTCTCGACTGAAGCTATTATATCAGATGTTGACATTTTTAGTCTAACTCCTGTCAACAAATTTTGGTTCCAATCTTTCACATAATCTTTTGCCAACTTTTCTTCGCTGTGTTTGGTAAAGGTATAAGTGTAGACATTTTTCAGTTGCTTCAAGAAAAGTGCTCTGTTTTTTACAAGATTTTCATAATCATTTATAAAATTCTTAATTTCGTCGTAAAGTTTTTTGTTTCCCTTCCATCTGTTCAGATCGTTGATATTCCAGACGTACGCTGGTTTAAATATTTTAACGGTATCGTTTATGACGGTTAAAGCTTCAGCGTATTGCTTTCGATTTATGAAAGTTTGGGCAAGTGACTTAAAAATGTTCATCACATTGGTTGGTACTGCCCAAAATGCCGTTTGCATATATTTTCCCGCCCAAATATATTTTTCAGCGATTTGTTTTATTTTTGCATAAGTGCTTGCGTTAAGTGGAGTATCTCTCAATATGTTTTGAATGTACTCTGAGTAAACGTTCTGCCATCCCGGATAACGATTCCAACCGCCAGGAAGAATGAATATGGTCTTATCGTACCACTTTTCCATTTCTTTTAGGTCCTCTTGGGCAAGTTTTTCGTGATATGAGATGAGTTTCTCAAAGTCCTTTTTAAATTTTGGAAATTTTTTGATGGCGTCTTGATAAATTTTCACTCTTTGACGTTCAAAATGGTAAAGGTTGGCGGAAAATTCGGCTATAAGTCTGTAAGAATTTTTCTCATCAAACGACAAGAAGGAAGTTTGCAAATAATCGATTCCATCTCGATACATTTGCATTTGAATGAGTTGATTTATGTTCAAGACGTTCCAAAGACTTACCAATGAATGACCAGAATCCACCAATTTGCGAATTAGTTGATAATCATCAATGTAGTTCAGCCTGCGATAAGGTGGATAAATCGAAGTTGTTATGTAATCCTGATCGTAAAAAACTCTTTTCAGTACGTCAAGCTGCGCTGTGGTAGACTTTCTTATGGCATTGTTGAGCTCGTTAACTATGCTTTGATCTCTTTGTGGAAATGTACATAAAAGTCCAAGGTAGAACTGGGAAGTCCCGTATGTCCAGTCCCACGCAATGGAGTCGCTAAAGTAGTTCACAGCATTGTTGTACGAAGTATATTCTCGCTTCCTGAAAATGCCGAGATCTTTTTCAAGAGAGATTTGAGATCTCTTCAAGCTATCCATCTGTTTGTTGTACACCTGCTCACGTTGCCGTTCCAATTGAATGGAAGCTTGGGTTTGATTTATGCCGGGATTGGCGTTTAACAAAGCTTGAATGCGAGAATCTATATAGGTTTTGGGCTCCAAATAAGCGTATTTGCCTTTGTAAGCCTTGAGTTCCGAAATCTCTTTCGCTACGGTTTGAAGCTGAGAAGAAACGTTGTTCGTTGCCCGTTGATAGGCGCTTATGTACTGATAAGCTACGTTGCCGTTGAGAAAGTAAACTTCGCTCACAAAATACGTGGTTTTCATGATGGCTGCCATGCCTGCCACCGCGAGTGTAACAAATGCTACAGTGATGAATTTTCCCTTGTCAAGTATGATTCTCCACGTGTAGTCACCATCTTTGTTGAAAAGGTTGGAATTCAAAAAAGCGAGTAAAAACATGAGTGTCATGGAATCTGGCATAAGATGTTCACCAAAAGAGAGCACACTTGTCATGATCGTCACCAGGGAGCCAGAGGCGAGCATTATCATAAGGTAGGCATTGTCCTCTGATTGCTTTTTCAGAACCCTGAGATAACTCAAAAGTAGTGCGACCAGCGTAAAAACAATTGCCAAGAAACCAACTATGCCCGTTTCTCCAAGAATTTGGAGATAATCATTATGGGTTCTTTTGAAATTATTCCAAGCGATTATCAGCTGAGGATGATGATGAACGGCCACACCCAAATAATTCAAAACGTTCGTTTGATAAGTACCTATTCCCTGCCCAACAATGGGATGATCTTTCCACTGATAGAATGCTGCCCACCACGCCAAAAAACGCTGTTGTCCACTGCCTCCGGACCTCGTAGCAGAAGATATGGTTGAAACTCTTCCAAACAAACTGAATTTTCCGCCTGTGAAAGGTCCTGGAACGGAATAGAAAAAGAATTCCAAAATCACGGCCAAAATCATTACAACCAGTAAAACCTCCGAGAGTTTTCTTGATTTTCCATGAAGTGCGATTATTTCTTTGTTCTTGATGTCTTTTGGCTCACCTTTACGACGAAAGTTGTGATAATAGGTGTAACTGAGCGCTACAAACACCAAAGAGAGCGGTACTGCGAGATAATCGCCACGCGTTTGAGAAAAGATTATCACAGCCACAATTGCTATTGCTTCTATGGTAACGAGTACTTTTATGATGAACAATTTTTTGTACACCCTTTTTGCATTATCTTTGGTTATTTTAAAAGCTAAAGTCCTTGACATCAAGAAATAAAAAGCTACAAAAAGCATGATACCAAGATAGTCAGGCACAAAATCCGGATTTCCTATCGTGGCACGAACGTTCATTCTTGTGTAAGGAATTCCAATGTGGTGAAGCCAAATATCCCATCCCCAATAGAAATTGATAAAAGCATCGAGAGTTATAAATCCAGCGCTTATAAGCAATGCCCCAAGGATGTTGATCATGATGCGTTTATCTTTTACCCTGTTTATCAGATAAACAGCGAAGAAAAAGGTCATAACGATGTATATTGAAACTTGAAATGAATATCTCAAGTATGGCATGTCTTCCATTGCCACACTGATCAAGGAGAGAAGTGTTGCCAGAGCAAAAAGTCCCCAACCAATTGCTGGCAGAGGTACACTGATCGAAACTTTATCCTTTTTGGAATTGATAACTGCGGCTAAAAAGAGTATAAAAGCTAAAATTGAGAAGAACGCGTATTTCTGAGTGCTGTACTCGTAGGTCCATTGAGGTATTGTTATTATTGGGATGATTAAAGTGATCAAATACAAAGTGTACTCTTCAAATTTGGAAATTTTGGATTCTATCATAGATGAATTTGCGTTCATAAGACTCTTACCTGCCTCTCAAATTGATTTTGCACTTCGAAATTATATCATCTTTCAGGTCAAAAATGCAGACCCACAACTGAAGTTGGTGTATAATTTAAAGCGAGGTGGAAAGTTTGGAATTCATAAGGTATATTCGTATTTTATTTGGATTTCTGGGTTACATGGCGTATGCTCCTTTTTTTACAAGGAAAGTTAACAAGCTCAATGGCAAGGAGAGAGAGGAATACATACGTCTTCATGTTTCTCGATGGGGAAAAAGATCCTTCAAATGGGCAAAAAGTAAAGTGACAATTCTTGGCTTACAAAACATTCCTAAAAATGGACCGTACATAATAGTTGCAAACCACAGAAGTATGTTGGATATAACGTTAATTCAGGGATACATAAATCCCCATACGGGCTTTTTAGCTAAAAAGGAACTTGATCACTTTTTCAGTATTGGGGCCTTCATAAGAGCCTTGGGAGGTGAGCTTGTGGATCGCAACAATCCGAGAGACGCCATTCGAGCAATAAACAATTTGATCCAACGTATAAAATCTGAAAATCAAGTAGTTGCTCTTTTCCCAGAAGGAACGCGGAGTGTTGATGGAAAAGTACATGAATTTAAAGGAGGTTCCATGAAGATCATCATGAAGTCCAAGGTACCGGTGCTTCCAATTGCAATCGTTGGAACGGACAGATCCATGCCTAAAGGTACTTTTTACATACGTAAAGCTAACATCGCAGCTTCAGTGCTTCCACCAATTGAACCAAATGTATTTGAAAATATGAAAACAGTTGAATTTGCGAATTTGTTGCGGGAACTCGTTTCAAATGAGGTAAAAAAGTTAGAAGGAGGTGAGCATTT
Organism: Mesoaciditogaceae bacterium; assembly: GCA_015486145.1. Lineage (GTDB taxonomy): Bacteria > Thermotogota > Thermotogae > Mesoaciditogales > Mesoaciditogaceae > WFSH01. Next base: position 1,757 of record WFSH01000247.1, on the reverse strand, counting down.
TGTTGAAAGAAGTCAAAGTAAAAGCGTTGGTTCTAGATAAAAATCATAACACCCCTGTGGTTATTCTTGGGGTAGATGGAGATCCGATGGTTCTTCCAATATGGATCGGTTCTTGTGAAGCAATGGCCCTTTCTCTGGCACTCGAAAATGCAGATTTTCCAAGACCTTTAACCCATGATTTGCTAATTAACACAATCGAAGCGCTTGACGCGCAAGTTTCCAAAGTTGTTATAGACTCTTTGCAAGAGAACACGTATTATGCTAAATTGGTGATCAAAGATTTGGCGTACTCTGACTTAGAAGATGATCCAAGTGCCACAATAGAAATCGATTGTCGCCCGTCTGATGCCATCGTAATAGCTGCAAAAAAACATATTCCAATTTACACCTCGGATGAGATCATGCTCGAAGGTGGAATAAAACTCGCTGAAACAGCTCAGAAAGATGACGAAAAAGAATTCAAGAAATTTGTCGAAAATATGCATATAGAGGATTTTCGGGATTATTTTCGAAACTCTAAAAATGAAAGCAAGAAGAAAAAAAAGAATGGAGGAGAGAAAGATTCCTGAAATCGCTTTTGAAAAATACATTCGCACTCTTCATCTTCACCCAATTCTTGAGAAAGCGGCACTTTACACTTTAACGTTACCGGGCAAACGGCTGAGGCCTAATTTTTTAATGGCCAGTGCCAAAGATTTCAAAGTGGACATGAAAATGACCACAAAAGCGGCTGTGGCAATAGAGATGATGCATGCCGCATCTCTGATTCATGATGATCTGCCTGCAGTGGATAATGATGATTACAGACGTGGCAAACCTTCAAATCATGTGATCTTTGGTGAAGATGTGGCAATCATGGCGGGAGACCTCTTGTTTTCTTTGGCGCTCCATCTTTGTGATACGTTAGGAAAATCTGTGGCTGAAGCATTTTCGAAAACACTTGTTGAACTCGTGGATGGGGAGACACGAGACATTATCATGTCAAAAAGCAACGGAACCGTTGACGAAATTGTTGAGATGTACAGGAAAAAAACGGGAGCTCTCTTTGCTTTTGCCTTTTCTTTTGGGCCAAGAGTGACAAATGGAGATGTTCAAAAATATGAAGAAGCTGGCTACAATTTTGGAGTGAGTTTTCAAATATACGACGATATTTTGGATTTGACATCAACCTTTGAAAAAATTGGAAAAACTCCGAAAAAGGATGTTACTCAACACAAGGCCACGTTAGTTCAAAAAATAGGAATTGAAGATTCAAGAAAATTCGCCGATATTCTTTATGGAAAAGCTCTACAAAATCTGAAGGATTCAGCAGAACTTTTGAAGGAAGTAAAAAAATCGGAGAAACTTTTAAGGAAGATGTAAATTGAAAATTCCCCAAATTGGTCCTTTTTTTGTTAAAATCGGTCTTTTTTTGGAGGGGCTTATTAAAAATAAAAAGATCCTGATAGGAATCATTGTCGTTTCGAGCCTGAGCGTAGCTTTTTATCTTTTTATTTCAAATAGGTACAAGGCGGAAAGAGCGACGGTGATAATGGCAAAGGTGTACCCCGAGGAAGGTGCACTTGATGCTGGAAATAAGGCCATCGTATCTGTGGTTGCCTCATCTACGTCCATGTACACAAGTGCAGAAATAGCGGCAAGTTTTGTTGGGAATCTTTACGACATTACATGGAAGAGTGGGCTCAAAACAATGGCACGCGCTCCCTTGAAAGTTTGGATACCGATTCCGCCAAATTATTATCTTGGTGATACCAGCT
>WFSH01000246.1 GCA_015486145.1 Mesoaciditogaceae bacterium | reverse complement strand
GTATATTACTGAAAATGTTGCCCATTTCCAGTTTGTCTCTTTGTATATGGCGCCTATCGTTGCAATGCAAGGAATGTACAACAAACTCATGATCATGAATGAGTAAGCTGAAAGTGGTGTGAAATAATGTGGAAGGGTGGACATGAGATTACTGCTTCCACCGAACAGAGTTCCCATTGTTCCAACAACAGTTTCCTTTGCAATTACACCAAAGAAAAGTGCTACTCCAGCTTGCCAAAATCCAAATCCAGCAGACTTGAAAATTGGTGCAAGGAACATTCCCAAGTGTCCTATCAATGTTTGTTGACTGGCGTATTGGGCCGAAGTTGGAAAGCTTGATAAAAACCAAACTAACACTACTCCAGCAACGATTACCGTTCCTGCCTTTTTCAAAAAAGCGCTAGATCTTTCCCACATGTGAATTAAGGTGGTTTTTGCGGTTGGCAACCTGTAAGGAGGAAGTTCCATGATAAGTGGTGCGGTTTCATGCTTGAAAAATATGGGTTTGAGGATCTTGGCAGAAAGAATTGCAACAACGATTCCAAGCAAGTAAAGTGAGAAAACTATAGTTCCTTGATTACTCCTGAAAAAGATCGATGTAAATAATATATATATCGGTAGCCTGGCAGAGCAAGACATAAATGGATTTATCAATATAGTTAGTATTCTGTCCTTTTCAGAGCTAAGTGTTCTTGTGGACATGATTGCCGGTACGTTACATCCAAAGCCTATGATCATTGGAATAAAAGATTTACCGTGTAATCCTATCGCATGCATCAGCTTGTCCATGACAAATGCGGCACGTGCCATGTATCCCGAGTCTTCAAGAATTGCTATTGCAAGAAAAAGAATCATGATATTTGGGAGAAACGTCAAAACCGTCCCAACTCCTCCTATTAATCCATCCGTCAAAAAAGAAGTTAACCACGCAGGCGCTTGTATTGTTCCCATTCCGGCAACCGTGATATTTGAGAGCCACCCAAAAAACATATCAACGTAGTCTGCAAGCCATCCGCCAATCGTAAAAGTTGCTTCAAAAGTTGCCCACATTACCACAAGAAATATTGGAATCCCCAAAAATCTGTTTGTAAGGACCATGTCTATCTTATCAGAAACAGTCAGCCCTTTCTTCTTTCCCTTTGATACCCTAACGCTTTCTTTTAGAAGACCTCTTATGAAATCGTACCTTCTTTCTATCATCAATGTTTCCATATCATAACCAAAATCCTTTTCAAGTTTGCTTGCTGCATGCATTGCTTCTTCAGTAATGGATTTTCTACCTGTTTGCTCCAAATATTTTACGATTTCCGGATCCCCTTCAAGAAGCCTTGTAATCAGGAATCTTTTAGGATATATATTTTCACTGTCAAATTTCCTTTCTAACTTTGATATCTCATTTTCCACATCTTCTGAGTAATCCACAAAGAATTCTGATTTTTCTGGAGAAGCCGCAGCCTTCAAAATTGCTTCTTTCAAGTCTTCAAGTCCATTTTTGTGAAAAACATCAGTTTTCACAACAGGGCAACCAAGAACTTTTCCCATTTTTTCTGTGTCTATCTTTATTCCCTCATGCTCAGCTATATCATTCATATTCAAATCCAAGACGATCTTTCCACCAAGCTCTAACACTGAAATAGCCAGGTAAAGATTTCTTTCAAGATTCGTTGAATCCATAACTATCACGGTAACATCTGGCTTATCTCTTATCAAAAAATCACGAGCCACTCGCTCATCTAAAGAAGAGGCTGTGAGACCATACGTGCCTGGAAGATCTATCACTTCAAATTCTTTATTCTTGTAAAAAAATCTTCCAACTTTCTTTTCAACTGTAACACCTGGCCAATTCCCAACATGTTGATGAGAACCCGTTAATGCGTTGAACATCGTTGACTTTCCTGTATTTGGATTTCCAGCTAAAGCTACACGTACAATTTCTTCATCAATCTTTTCTACAGTTTTGGGCATCATTTCACCTCCAAAGTGTACCTTATACAGGTCTTACCAATATTTTTTGTGCCATACCACGCCCTATTCCTATTCTTGTGTTTCCCACACCAAGGATCATTGCACCGTAATCCCCATCTCGTATGATTTTCAATCTTGTACCAGAGTATATTCCCATACTCGCAAGTTTATCAATAAAACTCTTTCCACCAACAAGTTTGACCACTTCAACCAGTTCTCCATTTTTACCGTACAGCAATGGGATCATGGTAATTCCTCCACTATTATCTGGTTTGCTTCTTCTTTTCTTAAAGAAAGATGATAGCCTTTGACAACTATGTCTATAGGATCGCCAAGTGGAGCCATTTTTTCTACTTTTACCTCGGTTCCGGGAACTATTCCCATACTCATAAGTCT
>WFSH01000245.1 GCA_015486145.1 Mesoaciditogaceae bacterium | reverse complement strand
TCGAAGTTAAATCTGAACCCAACAGGATATCCGTAAAAGGTCCTTTGGGGCAATTTTCGATGGATTACAAGTTTGTGAAATTCAGAATTGACGAAAATAAGGTGTGGGTTGAGAAGAACGAAGAGGTAGAATTTCCTCCAAGGCTCATGAAAAAGGCGCGCGCTTTTTTGGGTACAAGGTGGTCTTTGTTGAAAAGCATGATCGTTGGAGTGTCCCAAGGATTTAAAAAAGAGCTTGAAATTCAAGGTGTGGGATATAGAGCTCAGCTTCAAGGCAAATCACTTGTACTCACGCTCGGTTATTCTCACCCTATAAAGATAGATCCGCCTGAAGGGATAACCATAGAAGTTCCAAGACCTTCTTTGGTTGTGGTTAAAGGAGCCAGCAAAGAATTAGTTGGTCAAGTTGCCGCGAACATACGCAAAGCTCGTGAGCCAATGGTCTTTGCAAAGGGTAAAGGTGTTAGATATCTTGGTGAGCACGTGATAACCAAAGAAGTTAAGAAAGCCTAATAGGAGGTAGTTACCGTGATCAAGCCTTTTAACAGAAAAGCCAAAAGGTTGAAGAGGCATTTGGCAATAAGAAAGAGAGTAAACGGTACGATGTCGGCACCGAGGCTTTCGGTGTTTGTGAGTGGAAAACACGCTTATGCGCAAATAATAGATGACGAGCATTCCAAAACGCTTGTTAGTGCTTCCACGACGGAAAAGGCGATTCGAGAAGCCTTAAATGGCAAAACGTGGAACAAGGTAGCAGCACGCCGAGTTGGAGAAGAAATCGGAAAGCGTGCCGTGGAGATGGGATTGAAAAAAGTCGTTTTCGATCGGGGTGGTTTTCTCTATCACGGCAGAGTTAAAGAGATAGCTGATGGTGCTCGTGAAAGCGGATTGGAATTTTAAGGAGGTAAACTGATGCCAGAAGATAAGAATGCGAACAACAAAAACAGGAAAAACACGTTTGGCAGGAAGCAACCGTCCCACAACCGTCGCGATCAAAATCAACCTCAAGATGAGTTTGAAGAAAGTGTTGTGGAAATTAGAAGGGTCGTGAAGGTTGTAAAAGGTGGTAAAAATCTCAGCTTCAGAGCTGTGGTTGTGGTGGGAAACAGAAAAGGCAAAGTTGGTCTTGGAGTTGCCAGTGCCAGAGAGGTGATATCAGCGATAAGAAAAGCCGTGAACCTGGCAAAACGCAACGTGATAGAGGTATCCATTGCGAAAGATACGATACCACACGAAATAACGATCAAGTTCAATGCCGCAAAAGTGCTCTTAAAACCCGCTCTCCCTGGCACAGGGGTTATAGCCAGCACAACTGCGAGGCCCGCTTTGGAACTTGCAGGTATTAAAGATGTGTTGTGTAAATCTTTGGGTTCGTCTACACCTCTTACCGTTTTAAGGGCTATTTTTAAGGCATTCGAAGAGATCAAATCGCCGGAGTATTACGCTCGGATGCGTGGCATAAGTGTTGGACAGCTCTTTCATGGAAGTGTAGAAAGGACTGAGAAAGTATGAAATTAAAAATAGAGCTTGTGAAGAGTCCGATAGGTTACAGATACGATCAACGAAGGACTTTAAAAGCTTTGGGATTGAGGAAGATGCACAGTACCGTTGTTTTGGACGATACTCCTCCAATTCGTGGAATGGTACGTAAGGTTTCACATTTGTTGAAAGTAGAGGCAGTTCAAGAATAACCCTTAAGAGAAGGGTCATAAGCATTTCCCTATTCGGATCTATTCATGAACGTTTGTGTAAATAAGGAGGATTCTATATGAAGTTGAAGGATATAGTTCCCACACCAGGTTCGAGAAAAAAATCCAAAGTTCTTGGTAGAGGTAGGAGTTCTGGGCATGGTAAAACTTCTACCCGCGGTACGAAAGGTCAAGGTTCAAGAAAAAGTGGAAACGTTAGACCTGGTTTTGAAGGTGGGCAGATGCCACTTTACAGAAGATTGCCGAAGCGTGGGTTCCAGAACTTTAATCGAAAATTTTACGTTGTTGTGAATGTCGGTAAATTGAACGATCTTTTTGACGAAAACGCAGAAGTTACTCCAGAGGTTCTCGTGAAAAATAACGTTTTCAAAGATCTACAAGATGGAGTAAAAATTCTTGGTGATGGTATGATAACCAAGCCACTTGTTGTGAAAGCGCATGCGTTCAGTGCTTTGGCCAAGCAGAAGATAGAGGCGGCTGGTGGTAAAGTAGAGGTGATATGAGTGTGGAATTCGCTTAGAAACGCTTTCAAAATACCGGAACTGCGGAGCAGGATAATTTTCACTTTTCTCATGCTTGCAATTTTCAGGCTTGGAATTTACATTCCAATCCCTGGTATCAATCTCAGTGAGTGGTCCAGATTTTTTGAAGGTGCCTCGAGAGGAGCGGCGGGTGGACTTTTTACGCTTTTTAACGTTTTTGCCGGTGGCGCGGTAAGCCGCATGTCGATTTTTACCATGAGTGTTACTCCCTACATAAACGCGTCGATCATTTTGCAGCTTTTGATGGCCGTTATGCCGAGTTTGAAAGAACTCGCGAGGGAAGGGGAACAAGGACGTCAAAAAATAGAAAAATACACGAGACAATTGACCCTCGTCTTGGCGCTACTTCAAGGTTTTGCCATGTCCATTTTCATAGCGATTGGAAATCCCGCGTTTATCACGCCGGGAATGAGCAGGATCGTGTTTATAATTCTCGCCACCACCAGCATGATAGGTGGAAGCATGTTCTTGTTGTGGCTTGGTGAAAGAATCACTGACAAAGGTATCGGAAACGGTATTTCCGTCATAATATATGCGGGAGTGGTCGCGACGTATCCATTTTATTTGGGTCAGATGGTGGTTGCTAACATTGGTGCGGTAGCTTGGACGTTGTTTGGATTGATTTTTTTGGCCACTATCATTGGTCTTATCTACATCATGCAAGGTGAACGAAGAGTCATGGTTCAGTACGCCAAAAGAGTCGTTGGCCGTAAAATGTACGGTGGACAATCCACTTACATACCGATAAAGGTGAATCAGGGTGGAGTCATTCCAATAATTTTTGCAGTTGCCATTGTCATGATACCGGCAATGTTTGCACAATTTACCAAAAATTACACGCTCCAGCGCATCTTTGGATACAACTCTTTGCTGTACATCCTTGTGTACGCACTTTTGGTTTTCTTTTTCACCTACTTTTACAGTGCTCTCACGTTTGATGTGCATGAAGTTTCGGAGAATGTAAAGGAGTATGGAGGTTTTGTTCCGGGAATAAGACCTGGTAGGTCAACGGAAGTTTATCTTTCGAAAGTTTTAACCCGTATAACCTTCTTGGGAGCTGCTGCTCTTGTGGCGATAGCGTTGCTTCCAAACCTCACCTCTTCGGTTGTTGGGGTGATCAGCGCACAGTTCATCGTTGGAGGTGTGGGTATGATGATCGCCGTTGGGGTTGCACTTGACATCGTCCAACAGATGGAAGCACATCTTATCATGCGTCATTATGAAGGATTCATAAAACGTGGCAGGTTGAAGGGAAAGGTTTGATGAAGAACATCATCATGTTGGGCCCTCCGGGGGCCGGCAAGGGAACCCAGGCGAAGTTCATCTCAAAGGAATTTTCGATTCCACACATTTCCACAGGTGATATGTTGCGTGACGAAATGGAAAGAAAAAGCGAACTTGGAAGAAAAGTCGAAGAAATTGTGAATTCTGGGAAATTGGTGGATGACGATTTGATGGTTGCCATCATAAAAAAAAGGCTCACGCAACCAGATGTGGCGAATGGATTTATACTTGATGGCTTTCCTCGCACCATTTCGCAGGCACGTGCTCTTGACAAATTGCTTGAGAACATAAAAAAACGGGTTGAATTTGTGCTTTACGTGGAGGTTCCGGAAGATATCTTGGTGCAAAGGCTTTCGGCACGCCGTGTTTGTCCAAAATGTGGACGTGCGTATAACGTCATTTCCAATCCTCCCCGGGATGATAATTTGTGCGATGTATGTCATGTTCCCCTTGTTGTTCGAAAAGATGATAAACCGGAAACGGTGAGAAATAGATACAGGGTTTATTTGGATTTGACTCTGCCAGTAATAGAATATTATCGAAATCGGAACGTGCTTTTTACAATAGATGGTACTTTGCCTGTAGAAAAAGTCAAAGATATGGTGTTAAATATACTTGGTGGTGCCGAGTGATAAAACTAAAAAACAAACAAGACATAGAGGAAATGCGATACCCCAACGCCGTGGTTGGCGAAGTTTTGGCGTATATTAAGGAATATGTCGTGGATGGTGTCACCACTTACGATCTTGATAAGTTGATAGAAGAATATTTTAAAAGGCGAAATGTAGCTCCGGCTTTTAAAGGCTATGCTGGCTTTCCCGCAACATCCTGTATAAGTCTTAACGAGATGGTAGTGCATGGTATTCCTTCAAAAAAGGTGATCGTTAAGAATGGAGATTTGGTGTCCATAGATGTTGGTACCATACATAATGGTTGGTATGGTGATGGTGCGAGGACTTTTGTTGTTGGCACTGTTGATGCGAGACGCAAAGAACTTGTGGAAGTTACCAAGGCTTCTTTTTTTGAAGGAATAAAGCAATTAAAGGTGGGGAACAGGCTTGGTGATGTTTCACATGCCATTCAGTCGTTTGTGGAAAGTCATGGTTTTTCTGTGATAAGAGATTATGTGGGGCACGGAATTGGGAGGAGTCTTCATGAAGAACCACAAGTTCCAAATTTTGGAAGGCCTTCCACGGGTGTACCGTTGATGAATGGTTTGGTAATTGCGATAGAACCGATGGTGAGCATGAATGATTGGAGAGTTAAAGTGTTGAGCGATGGTTGGGGAGTGGTGACTTTGGATCATTCTCCCAGCGCTCATTACGAAAATACCGTGGCTCTTTACGAAAACAAGGTTGAAATTTTAACCATGCCGGAGGGGTTAGATGTCTGATGAAAAAGATGTTATAAGGATAGGAGGGCAAATTTTAGATTCCCTTCCCAATACCATGTTTAAGGTTCGTTTGGACAACGGTCTCGAGATTTTGGCGCACATATCTGGAAAAATGAGGCAAAATTTCATAAAAATAGTACCGGGAGACAGAGTTGTCGTTGAACTTTCACCTTACGATTTGAAAAAAGGACGAATAGTATATAGAAAGAGAAATTAAAAGGAGGTTTTTTACGATGAAAGTCAGAGCTTCTGTAAAAAAACGCTGCGATGCGTGCAAGATTGTACGAAGAAAAGGTGTGGTGCGGGTTATATGTTCCAAAAACCCCAAGCACAATCAGAGACAAGGCTGAAGGGGGGATGTGAGAAAAAATGGCTCGTGTTCTTGGTGTTGATTTACCAAATGAAAAGCATGCTTTTGTGGGGCTTACTTACCTTTACGGTATTGGAAGAACCACATCGATGAAAATTCTCAAAGAAACCGGGATTCCCCTTAACAAAAAGATCAAGGATCTCACGGATAATGAGATCAGGCAGATCACTCAGTACATAAACTCTCATTATAAAGTTGAAGGGGAACTCAAGCAAGAAATCCAAAGAAACGTAAAAAGGCTCATAGAAATAGGTTCTTACAGAGGTCTTAGGCATAGGCAAGGGCTTCCAGTTAGAGGACAGAGGACGAAGACAAACGCCAGAACCCGAAAGGGACCCTCTCATGGCGTGGGTAGGAAATGAGAAATGAATAGGAGAGATTTTTGATGGCAAAAGGAAGAGGCAGGTCAAAAAGCAGGACGAGCAAAAAGAAGATTCATGTGGATTACGGAGTGGCTCACATATCATCAACATTTAACAACACGATAATAACCATTTCGGACAAGAGTGGCAACGTTTTGGCGTGGTCAAGCGGCGGAGATATAGGATTTTCTGGTTCGAAAAAATCCACTCCATACGCGGCTCAAATAGCGGCGGACAAGGTTGCCAAAGAGGCTTTGAATATGGGAATGAAAAAGGTTGATATTTTGGTGAGTGGTCCAGGACCGGGAAGAGAGTCAGCCGTTCGGGGGCTTCAAGCCGCAGGGCTTGATGTTCAAAACATAAAGGACGTTACGCCCATTCCGCACAATGGTTGTCGTCCCAAGAAAAGACGAAGAATGTGAGGAGGTTCTGAATATATGGCAAGGTATACTGGTTCAGTTTGCAGGCTTTGCAGAAGAGAAGGGATGAAACTTTTCTTAAAAGGTGACAAATGTTACACGCCAAAATGTCCTTTTGAAAAAAGGCCTTACGCTCCCGGGCAACATGGTAGAGATCGAATGAAGGTAACTCACTATGCCAAACAGTTGAGATCAAAGCAGGCGATGAAACGTACTTACGGTATCTTTGAAAAACAGTTCAGAAAGTATTTCAGCAAAGCCGTGAAAGCGAAAGAAGTTACCGGTACGATGCTGATCAAAATAGTGGAATCAAGATTGGACAACACCGTTTACAGGCTTGGTTTTGCCCTTTCGAGGGCTCATGCGCGGCAAATGGTTAACCACGGCCACGTTTTCGTGAACGGTAGGAGAGTTAATATACCTTCATACGAATTGAAACCTGGAGACACGATCGAGCTCGAAGAGAAAATAAGATCCAATTCGGATGTAAAGCAAGCTATAGAGATCTCTTCATCCAAAAATGTGGCCCCATGGCTTGAAGTTAATTACGATCTCTTTAAAGGGTCGTTTGTGAGAATGCCCGAAAGGGAAGAAGTGGATCTTCCAATAGAAGTTCAAGACATCGTTGAGTTGTACTCCAAGTGAAGCACAACTCTACGTGAGGTGGTTAAATGCTTAATTATGTTAAACCCGAGAAGTTCGTTGTTGAGGAAGAAAAAGAAGAGAGGGGCTATTTGTATGCCAGGTATGCGGTTCAACCCCTTGAACGTGGCTATTCGATAATGATTGGCAACTCTTTGAGAAGGGTACTTTTGTCCTCCATACCCTCTATAGCGGTTACAAAAGTGAAAATCAGAGATGTGTATCATGAATACGATACAATAGTAGGTGTCAAAGAAGATGTGCTTCAAATCCTTTTAAGTATAAAACAACTCCAGATAAAGGCGATTGCCCCCATCAGAGAAGAACCAATCGTTTTCATCGTGCAAAAAAAGGGGCCTGGGGTACTCAGGGCAAAGGACATAAAGTGCCCACTTGAAGTTAAGATCGCAAACCCTGAATTGAAAATAGCCACTCTTAACGAAGATGCGGACGTTTATATTGAGCTCTTTGCAGAGGTTGGAAAAGGTTATCTTCCCATTTCTGAAATGGAGTTGGATAACGACATACAGACTCTTCCAATTGATGGAATTTTCAGTCCTGTCGTGAAGGTAAACTTTCGAACCGAAGATTTTAGAGTTGGAAAGAAAACCGACTACGATCGACTCGTTTTGGAAATATGGACCAAAAGATCCATCACCCCATCCGAGGCCCTCAGAAAGGCAATAGAGATCATGATAGAACATTATAACTTTTTTCTCGATAAGTTTCCAGGAAAAACTGATGTCGTTGAGTTGATGGAAACGGATGCGGAAGAGAGAAGAAAGTCGATGGAAGAAGAAAAGACGCGCGAAAAAGCTGAAACTGTGGTTTTGTCTGGAAGTGAAAAAGAAGAAAAAATTCCAACTATTTACGATCACATGAGAATAGACGATTTAGAACTTTCAGTGAGATCTCTCAACTGTCTTAAACGTGATAAAATAGAGACGGTGAGCGATCTTTTGAAAAGAAGTGAAAAAGAACTTTTGAAAATTCATAATTTCGGAGAAAAATCACTCGTTGAGGTCAATGAGAAATTAAAAAAATTAGGATTAAAACTCAAAGCTGAGTGATGGAGAGGAGTTTTGAATTATGAGACATAGGGTAAAGCTCAAGAGATTTGGAAGGCCAAGCGATCAACGTAAAGCGCTCATGAGAGGTCTTGCGCGCGAACTCTTCATTCACGAAACGATCGTAACTTCAACTCAAAAGGCAAAAGCCGCTTCTCAATTGGTTGAAAAGATCATAACCCACGCCTTAAAGGGTGATCTGTCTGCGAGAAGATATGTAAATTCTTTCTTGAACGATAGAAAGCTAACCAACAAGGTGGTTGACGAGATTGCACCAAGATATGCTCAAAGAAAAGGTGGATACACAAGAATACTCAAGTTGCGAAAAAGACGCGGTGATGGTGCAGAATTGGCTATTTTCCAGTTGTTGAAAGAAGAATGAGGATAAGACTACCCCAAGAGGGTGGTCTTTTTGAGATATGTGGCAAATTATAACTTTTTTTGTGGTAATCAATGCACTTTCCGCGTTCATCAATTGGGCCAACGCGAGGGATATGCCCTTTAAAATCAGTAGATTTAACACGGTACTCTACATTTTCATAGGAGGAGCATGTGGAGTGCTCTTTGCTTCTTGGGTCTTGAAAGTCAAAACTTTCAAGTCCGACTTCGTCTTGGTAGCTTTGATCGAGAATGTTGGTGTCTACTTTTTGTTTTACGAAATTGCGATACATTTGCATTAAGAGTTTTTTTAAACCATTCAATGGTCATTCCGGCCACCGAGCTGGAATCTCGTTTTGAAGAGATCCACAAAAAAGACGTTTGAAAATAATTTGAAAGAAGGTGAAACTTTGAAAATTTTTTTGGACACTGCGAACATAGAAGAAATTAAAAAAGCGGTTTCTTGGGGCATACTCGATGGAGTTACCACGAACCCAACTCTTGTTTCAAGGGAAGGAAAGGTGGATTTCAAAACAAGGGTAAAAGAGATATGCGAAGTTGTGAATGGGCCAGTCAGTGCGGAAGTTGTTTCCACCAACTACGATGGGATGGTAAACGAAGCACATGAACTTTCCAAAATAGCGGAAAATGTGACAATCAAAATTCCCATGACAAAGGACGGTATAAAAGCTGTTTCCACACTTTCAAAAGAAGGAATAAAAACGAACGTGACACTTGTGTTCAGCGCAAATCAAGCTATTCTTGCCGCCAAAGCCGGTGCAACCTTTGTCAGCCCATTCATAGGAAGATTGGATGATGTGGGAAATGACGGTGTAAACGTTTTGGCGGATATTCTTGAAATTTACAAAACATACGGTTTCAAAACAGAGGTCATCGCCGCGAGCATACGCCACCCAGAACATGTAAGACAAGTTGCGCTCCTTGGGGTACACATAGCCACCATTCCGTTTAAAGTGCTTCAACTTTTGTTCGAACATCCTTTGACTGACAAAGGACTTAAAAGATTCCTGAGTGATTGGGAAGAATACGAAAAAAGGATTTCATCCGCTCAACACGGTTGATCGGATAAATGAAAGGAGAAATATCGGTGGAAGAAAAAAACCAAGACCATCCAGAATCAGAAATCAAAGAAAAACAATCACCTGATAAGATATACCAAATGGACCTCGACATAAAGAAACTTCAGACGATGAAGATCAAAGAATTGTACACTTTGGCCAAGAAGTTTGGGATTCAAAGGCTCAGCCAGTATCGAAAAGACGATCTCATATTTGAAATACTCAAAGCGCAAACCGAGTCAAATGGTTACAAATTTGGAGAAGGGGTTCTCGAGGTTCAAGACGGTGGTTATGGTCTTTTAAGAGTTGATAACTACATTCCCAGCTCGAACGATATTTACGTTTCACCCTCTCAGATAAAGCGTTTTGGATTGCTCAACGGTGATATAATTTCAGGACAAACGAGATCTCCAAAAGAAGGGGAGAAATTTTTTGCACTTTTGAGAATAGAGGCTATAAACTACAAACCTGTTGAATTCTCAAGTGATCGAGTGTATTTTGAAAACCTCACACCCTTGTACCCGCAAGAACGCTTTGTGCTTGAAACCCAATCCAACAT
>WFSH01000244.1 GCA_015486145.1 Mesoaciditogaceae bacterium | reverse complement strand
GTAAGGTATTCGACGAGCGGAGGTAGTAACAGGATCAATGCCCAACCCATAGAGCTTACGTACATGAATTCTAAAGTTGCCGTTGCCCACAATGGCAACCTGGAGAACTCTCAAAAGTTGAGAGACCAGCTGGAAAGAACTGGATACATTCTCTTGACGAATTCTGATACTGAGATATTTTTGCATAAGCTTGTGAAGCATTTTAGATCTCCACCTATCAGTTGGGACCCTTATGATATGGCACGTATTGTCTTTAAGCTAAAGGGAGCTTACTCTATTCTTTTTCTTCTTGAAGATAAAGTTATCGCGATCAGAGATCCACACGGATATAGGCCGCTTTGGGTTAGAAAGAATGGAAAAACGGTTCTTTTTTCCAGTGAAGATTCCGCCTTTCCGCCTGGAGGAGAACGATTTGAAATGGAACCAGGATCTATGGCAATTGCCACAGAAAGTAGTTTTGAGTACAAAAAAATGACAGATGAAAGATTCTACCAATGCATTTTTGAGTACATTTATTTTGCACGTCCGGATTCCACAATCTTTGGCAAAAACGTTCACGAGATCAGAAAGAAGATGGGAATGCGTTGTGCAATTGAAAATCCAGTCGATGCGGACATCGTTATTCCGGTTATGGACAGCGGCTTCTCGGCCGCGGTGGGATTCAGCCTGCAATCCAAGATCCCGCTCGAACCGGCACTTGTTCGTAACTCATGGATTGGTAGGACATTTATAGAACCTTCAGATCGTTCAAGGGCAGTGGAAGAAAAACTTTCCGTGGTGGGAGATTCGGTAAGAGGGAAACGTATTGTGCTAATGGATGATTCTATAGTCAGGGGAACGACATCGAAAAGGATCGTGGAACTCGTAAAAAAGGCACAACCGCGTGAAATCCATCTTAGAATTGCATCCCCTCCCGTAACACACGAATGTTTTTGGGGCATAGACATAGCCACGAGGGATCAACTGATAGCACGTGAAGGCGTAGAATATGTCAAAGAATATTTGGGTGTTGACTCTTTGGGATATCTAAGCATTGGCGGAATGTGTGAAATCTTGGGAGGATGCAATACGTATTGTTTGCATTGTTTTACTGGGAGGCGAGAAGGTTGAAGTACAAAGATGTTGGTGTTGATATCGACAGATCAAGCATTCTCGAGAAAAAGTTGCGCAAAACCTTTGGTAATGTAATAGGCTCATTTGGAGGCACTTTTGAATTTAATGGAAGCACACTTGTAAGTTCCACTGATGGAATCGGATCAAAATTGAATTTGGAAGTAAAGTACATGAAAATGAATGCTGCTGCCCAAGATCTCGTGGCGATGAACGTGAATGACATTTCTTGTATGGGAGCAAAACCTCTTTTTTTTCTTGATTATGTTGGATGTCATAAAATAAACGATTTGGTGTTAGAGCCGTTTTTCAAGTCACTCAAAATTACGCTTGATTCTTTGGATTGTAAACTTCTTGGTGGAGAAACTGCTGAAATGCCCCTCGTTTATCCAGAAGGCATGCTTGACCTGGCTGGCTTTGTTGTTGGAGAACTCAAGACTTCGGATAGAAAACCCCTTGGTCCAGAAAAGGTTAAAGTCGGTGACGTGGCAATTGCCCTTCCATCGTCTGGCCCTCACTCCAATGGTTACACAATTGTGAATAAGCTATTAAATGACGGACTTTTGGACGATTCTGATACGCCGTTGATGAATGCTTTGCTCGCCCCCACCATATTGTATGTCTTTGATCCAACGGATGGGATACATGCCTGTGCACATATTACCGGTGGAGGTCTGATTGAAAATCTCCCAAGGATTATTCCTGAGAAAACAAAGCTTGATTTTGAAATGGGGAATGTGCCAGAAGTGTTCAGAAAGATTCAGAAAGCTGGAAACATCTCGGATGATGAAATGCTAAGGACATTCAATATGGGAACAGGTTTTGTTTTGATAGTTGATCCCAAAAAGGTTAACAACATTGCAAATGAACTTCGTGATTTCAATCCGAGAGTCGCAGGAAAGGTATGTGAAGATGAGACGGATCGTCGTCTTAGGATCAGGTGAAGGCACCAACTTTTCGGCAATCGTTGAATATGCCCACTTGAAAAAATGGAATGTAGATTTCTTTGCCATCTCAGATGTTCCCACTTCTGGTTTCATCCAACGGGCTAAAAAATCAGGAATCGCTTATAAAGCGATCGATGGTTCGGTTGGTAAAAAGCATCTGAATGAAGAAATCTTCAACGCACTGAAAAAATTAAACCCATATCTTGTAGTCTTAGCGGGTTACATGAGGATACTTCCACCAAAAATTGTGAAGGAGTTTGAAAATAAAATAATCAACATACATCCTGCCTTGCTTCCATCTTTCAAAGGTGCACATGCCATAGAAGAAGCCATGAATTGTGGTGTAAAATGGACGGGAGTTACAGTTCACTATGTAGATGAAGGAGTGGATACTGGTCCGATCATAGCACAAGCTCCCGTTCCAATCTTCAACAATGACACAATAGAAACGTTGGAAGCGAGAATTCACGAAACCGAACATGCAATTTATCCCATTGTGATTGAAAAAATTCTTGGAGGTGAAGTAATTGAAGGCGCTTTTGAGTGTCAGCAACAAGGACAATTTAAGTGAGTTTGCGTTATCACTTGTGAATATGGGATACGTTCTTTACGCTACCTCTGGAACTGCGAAGTACCTATTTGAAAATGGTGTAAAGACCCATGAATTATCTGAAATAACTGGATTTTCGGAACTTGCATCTGGACGTGTCAAGACGTTGAATGAAAAGATATTCGAGATGATATTGTCTCCGGAAGGAGAAATTTTTGATCTTGTCGTTGTCAACC
>WFSH01000243.1 GCA_015486145.1 Mesoaciditogaceae bacterium | reverse complement strand
TTTCTCCCCAGCAATGAGAAATTCTTTTCCATCCCATGCTGAACTGGTCAATGAAACATGTTCATAATTAGCTATGAAGTCTTTAACAGCTTCTAGTTTTTTATTTAGCGAAGAATAGTATACAAGTAACACCCCATTGCCCAGAATTAGACAACGTCCATTTCCGCAGTTCACGCGATTTAATTGGCCATATCTATACTTTGAAGTGGATGAAAATGAAAGAAGATGAATAGCATTCAATTCGTTTGAGAGATCTTCAAAACCATTCTCATATTTCCCAAAGGCATAATTTGAAACGAAGACATATTCACTTCCATCCCAAACGATACTTTTTATTCCGAGGTTGTAATTTTTAAAACTAGAAGTGAGCGTCGACATGTCCGTTACCCTTTTTGTAAGAGGATCGTAAGAGATTATAAGTGCTCTTTGAGGCATCGTGGTTTTCCATCCAACGGCCAAGAAGCTTTTTCCGTTTGAAGCAACTGATTCAAGAAATCCGTTCTTATTAATCTTGTCTGAAAGATCGTAAAACTTTCCATTGGAAGGATCATACGTTCCCATAACAGCTGAACCATCTGCACTTTCGCCAACAATTGTTAAGAGTTTACCGTTGTATGCGATTCCCAAATTGTATCTCCAATAGTATGGGATTTTATCTGTTAGATCTTTGAAATGACCAGTAGAGGGAATATATTCACCCATAACGGCCTTTATACTTCCACTTCCAACTATAAAAATGGCCTTGCCGGTCCACACACAATCATTTAAAGATACATAATAACTTGGTAGTAAGTTTGAGAGATCTTTGAATTGATTGGAAGAGAGATCGTATTTTCCAAAAATTGCGCTTTTCACATTCGATTCTCCCGCTAAAAAGAAGCTTTTCCCATTCCAAATCACGTTGTTTATCGAAGAACCACTTGGGAAATTCAATGAAACTTTTTTAAGCGTTCCTCCAGAAAATGCAAAAGATGCCTGAAGTAAAACGAACGTGAGTATTAGTTCAAAGATAATAGCTTTTTTCATATTATTTCCCTCTTTCCTCGATATTTTGGTTATGTCAAGATATTGCTGTAAATTTATTGCTGTTAAGGCGGTTTAAATGTGCACATTTTTCTCACCCCTTATGCATTTTACCCCCATGACAGTCATTTTCTGCAATTCAACAAACATTTCTTGTGCTTTCACGTTTTCCATGAGAGTGGTTTGAGGATTTTTATCACTTTTGTTTTGTGGCAAAAAGGGGATGAGGTACGGTAGCTTGGTTACCTTCCTCATCCACATCTGTAAAAGATACAAAACTTACGTGAATTAACGATACGATTGTGGATAAAAACAATAGAAATTTTCATACTCATTGAGCCTTATTAGGATGCGAATTTCTTTTTTAATATTTACGCACAAGTTGGGTAATTTATTTTTCCATCAAGCTTTTCACAAAAGCCTTCATTTCCTTTGGAGATAGTTGTATGTAATCAAAATTTTGGTATATGTTCCATACAGCTAACGGCATGCTCAAAATTTTTCCGTTTTTCAATATGTAAATTTGCGAAGAAGATATGAAAGATAAAGGTATCATCTTCGAGTTTATGTTTCCGAGAAACAATTTGGACGATTCAAGGGAGGCCACTGGAAAATGTAGATCGTTGTTGTTGAGTAAAATCTGCAGCTTTTTATCTTGCCATTCATTGGTCCAGTAATTTGTTTTTCCGTAGAATACTGGAAAAACTAAAACTTTTAGTCCGTATTTTGAATAATTTTCATACAACTCTTCTACTGAAAGTGTCATTTCATTTGCAATTTTCATGTTTTCAACATTTACATCTGCATTCAAGTCAAAAGGAACTTTCCAAAAATAAAGCAAAGTGATGCCATTTCTAATACTTTTTGAATTGAATACTTTGCCATTTAAAAGTTTTACATTGAAATTTGGGAAATTATCTCCTATATGTAGTTCTTCATTCTTGTAATTAGCATTCGTTTTCAATATCACCATTTTGGTTCCCGCAGGTGATACAGATAAGACTTTATACAATCTATTCCCAATAGCTACTTGAGTGGCTGGATAGAAACTCTGGCTCATTCTTGGTGCATCGACACAGTCAACGGATATCCCATCTTTAGACAGATCACTGTATGAACCATTACCTGCAACGTTAGACAGGATCAACGTGTGCTCCAAGCCATCGATCTTTATCTTGCCAACCATAACCGCTGCAATGTAGTAGTAAAGAGGGGATACGGTATTTTTACCAACCCAAATGGAAATGCGTATTGGATAAGAGTAAGAAATGCCATTGAAATTCAATTTAATATTGACAATCGCGCTGTAAAAAGTTTTATTATGAAACTTATTTCTGATGCCAAACGTTACCTTATCCGTTGACAAAATAGACGGTACGCCAGGTTTGCTGAGAAATAGTTTAAACTCATCGTTGGAATATCCGGCAAGTACGTATATGTTTTGATTTCCTAACTTTAAAATTCCAAAAAGTGACTTTGAGAGTTTTGGAAATGACTTCAAAGATGATAAAGGAACACTACTGAGTTGAACACTTTCTTGAGGTCCTAACCAGAAAAAGGATGTTGTGTAAACTTGCGATAAGTTGATAGTTTGTTTTTGAAAAGTAGACGCGAAAGTTAGTGAGAAAAAGATAAAAATGACAAGAACCACTAAGACACTTTTCTTCATTTGAATCGCCTCCTATTGACCAATCACACTTATATTGGACCATGGACCAGAGACTATGTAAGCTTGACTGATAGTTGACATTGGATAAGGTGGATATTTTTCTCCTGTGAAACTTCCGGATCCATATCCAGTTCCTCCGGCTGTTATATTAACAATACCACTTATACCAAGATATCCAACCCAATATTTCGTAGACATTCCACCTTCAACTTGAAAATACAGTGGAATCTTTTGTCCATTTTCTATGCTATAAGCATATCCATTAACCTGTATCATCCATAATCCTACTGGAATAGCCGAAGAACCAACAGATTGAACAGGTATATTCACAATTGGCTTTGATGCCGCTAAAGCGTAAAAGCTAATCGTTGAAATTATCACCAATGCAATTCTGAAGTGACACTCTTTTTCACTTCTAACATCTCCTCTCAATCTTTTATTTTCAAATCAAAACTCTATTGGTGAATTTATTGCTGTTAAGGTGGCTTAAATATGCACATTTTCTCACCTCCCCTCATATGCATTTTATAGGGTCTTTCAAAATATGTAAAGGCCGTATTCATGCTACTTTCCAACGGCACTTTCTTTTGGGCCACCTCCCATCGAAGCGTTATAATATTACTAATCAACAAAAAACACAGACAGGAGGCGGCTTTAAATGAGTTTTCAACCTTATTTGA
>WFSH01000242.1 GCA_015486145.1 Mesoaciditogaceae bacterium | reverse complement strand
TTCTTTGAAACTTTCAGAATAAATTACTGTAGAGGATTTTATGCTGTACACACAAGAGCTTGGCATTTCGAACAACGGGTGTATAATTACTTTACATTCGAATTTTGGGAAACAAAGATGGAGAAGTAGGAGTAAAATGGGAAAAAACAAGTTGTTAGACTCTTTTGGTAGAAATTTGTATTATCTTAGGATTTCAGTCACAGATAGATGTCAGTTTTCTTGTCTTTACTGTAAAGGAAAGACAAGTAATTTTTTGCCTGAAAGCGAACTTTTAACTTTCGAAGAGATCTTGAGGTTATCTCGCATTATGAAAAACATGGGAACAAGAAAGATCAGAATAACTGGAGGAGAGCCACTGGTTAGACAAGAAGTTGATAAACTTTTGAAAGAAATTCATGCACTTGGATTAAACACCTCTTTAACCACCAATGGTTTTGCCCTTAAAGGCATGATTCCAAAAATAAAAAGTGTGTTGAACTCTGTAAACATCAGTTTGGATGCCATGACTCCAGAAACTTTCGAAACCATAAGTGGAATGCCCAAAATTTTTCACAAAATCGTTGTCGATTCCATAATCGCCGCGAAAGAAAGTGGAATCCCCGTGAAAATCAACACCGTCGTGGTTGAAGAGAACAAAGAGGAAATTATGGCTCTTGTGGATTTTGCCAAAAACTTATCGATTCCAATTAGGTTCATAGAATACATGAAAGTGAAACAAGGTGCTAATCATGGTGTTTCGATGGATAGCGTGAGGAAAATTATCACAGATCTGAAAGGATTGACAAAAATAAGTGGAAAATTCGGGGATGGGCCCGCTCGATATTTTAAAACGAACGACGGGGTGATCGTTGGGTTCATATCTTACAGTTCTCCACATTTTTGTGATACGTGCAATCGGTTGAGATTGACTCCTGATGGAAAAATGAGACTCTGTCTTTTACTTGGCGGGGAATTGGATTTGAAGTACATGCTGAGGAATGGGCTCAGCGACGAAAAGATCGAGAACAAAATATCAGAATTTGTTAAGTTAAAGCCATTTAGCCATGGCAAAAAAGAAATTCTTGAAAGGAAAATGAACTCCATAGGAGGATAAAGCATGATAAATGTGGATCAAAAGCCAATAACAAAACGTGTGGCAGTTGCTGAGGGATACGTTAAAATGCATCCAGAAACTTTGAAAGCAATTTTGACAGGTAACATTAAAAAGGGAGATGTGATTTGCCTATCGAAAGTGGCCGGTACGTTGGCAGCTAAATACACTCCCATGCTCATTGCAATGTGTCATCCAATACCTTTGAGCGATGTGGAAATAGAGATCATTCCGAGTGGGAAAGAAGCTCTTCATGTCAAAGCATCGACTGTTGCCACTTGGAAAACCGGAGTTGAAATGGAAGCATTAACAGCCGTTTCTGTGGCTTGTCTGAACATATACGATATGTGTAAGTCTATCGATAGAGGTATGAGAATCGAAGGAATCAGACTACTTTACAAATCTGGAGGCAGAAGTGGTGAATACAAAGCAGAATGACGCAATGGTCTTTGCGCTTTCAATTTCGGAAGTCCGCGGTGTGAAAAAGCACAATGTTCGGGAAGCCATTTTTGTGGAAGATTACGGCATTCAAAACGATGCACATGCGGGAAAATGGCATAGGCAAGTGAGTTTGCTCGCATTAGAGAGCATTGAAAGATTCAATTCAGCCTCTGGCCTTAAAATATCTCCCGGCGAATTCGCGGAAAACATCACGACGAAAGGTGTGAATCTTCTGTCGTTGCCGATCGGTAGCACGATAAAGATCGGAAACGATGTTGTTCTTCTCATCACCCAACATGGCAAAGAATGTCACACAAATTGTGAAATATTCAAGCTTGTTGGAAAATGTGTGATGCCCACTGAAGGTATATTCGCAAAAGTGTTAAAAGGTGGGATTGTGAAAGTGGGGGACCGTATCCAAACAAATGTCGGTGTTACAATACGTGAGCGATCGTTTGAACAGTGATAAAATTTTGTTGGGTTCGATTAAAGTCGGAGGTGTGAATTTTGCTGCGTTGGTACGTTCAATTTGTGGAGAATTATCCCTTGTTCTCAGCTGTGATTCAATTCGCAATTTTAGGGACACTTGGTGAAGCGCTGTCAAGAAAGATATCTCACCAAAAGATTTTTAATTTCTTTGTTGGATTGAAAAAAGCCATTGTGTGGTCAATTTTGGCGCTCATGATCAAGTACGCTTTCGTTGGATTTTTTGGTTTTACCCACGCGCTTGTTTCGGCAAATCTCTTACCTCAATCTGCTGGCAGCGTGGTTGTGGTGAAAGCATTTTTTACGTCCACGTTCATGAATTTGCTTTTTGGTCCCATAATGATTTATTCGCAAAGATTTCTCGATAATTTTTTCATGCGAAGGGGTAATGATTATTCAAATATCAAAGGAGCACTTTGGACTCTTGTGTGGTTTTGGATACCAGCGCAAACCCTAACCTTTTCCCTGCCGGTAAATTACCAAATTGGTTTGGCCGCGTTGTGGTCGATCGTGCTGGGAGGAATCCTTGGGTATTTCGAGTCGAAGAAGGTATTGAAAAGTTGAAAATCCATTTCATAGGTGTGGGAGGTATGGGATTGAGTGCCCTTGCCCTGTACTTCAAGCAGCTTGGAAATGAGGTCTCCGGAAGTGACGTGTTAAACAGTTCAATGGTGAAAATGTTACTCGATCATGATGTGAATGTAAAAGTGGGGCACATGCCTGTTGACAAAAGTTTTGATGTGATTGTAAAATCCTCGGCAGTTTCAGACAAAGATCCGGAAGTTTTGCAAGCCACGAAAATGGGGATCCCAGTGCTTGACAGAATGGAATTTTTTGCCGAATATGTGAAGCCCTTAGTGGGAATAACTGGAACGGATGGGAAGAGTTCAACTACCCATATGGTGGAATGGATAGCTGTCAAAAATGGAATGGACCCCGCTTTTTTGTGTGGTGCTATTCCCAAGGATTTGAAAGGTGTCAATTTTAGAATGGGTAATGACGGAATCATTGCCGAAGTTGATGAGTCAGATCCAAAAATAAAAAAAGTTCGTTCAGAAATTGCGTGTCTGACAAATCTCAGGTACGATCATCTTGAGAAATATGGCAACGATCCGCTCAATCAGCTAAAGACGGTAAAGCAATATCTGGGCAATGCCCATTACACAGTGGTGCCAGATGATTTTGATTTTGATGCGTCGATGACATTTGGTGAAACAGGGGATTTGTCATTTGAATTGCTGAGCTCGTCTTTTTCTGAGCAGATGTTTAAAGTGAGATACAAGAGGGAAAGCCATGTAACACGTTTACCCATCGTTGGGAAGCATCAGATATACAACTCACTTGCAGCTATTGGTGCCGGCCTGCTTTTAGGAATATCGTTGAAGAACTGTACAGAAGCCTTAGCGGATTACCCCGGATTGCGCAGGAGACTCGAGGTTATTTATTCTGGTGATGTGTGTGTTGTGGATGATTACGCCCATACGCCGGAGGAAGTACAGGCATCGATCGAATCGGTCAAACCATATTTCCGAAAAACAACGGCAATTTTTGAACCTCATCGTTATTCAAGATTTGTGAGGGAACATGAAAAATTTGCGATTTCTTTGCTCGGTGCAGATGAGATATTTGTGACCGACATATTTGGAGCTTTTGAATCTAACGACAAGGCGAAAAGTAACATTTTGGCGGAGGAGTTGAGAAAAAGATGGAAAGCCACCGCCAAATTTGTAAAATTGGAAGAAATCGTTCAGAAACTCAAGCAGGATCAGGATCCCAGAGGTGTGTATCTGTTTATGGGTGCGGGAAACTTGACGAATGTTGCACACAAATTTGCCAAAGAGCTGGAGGAGTTGAGATGGTAGATACGCATGCACATCTTACGATGAAAGACTTCGATAAAGATCGAGAAGAGATAGTCAATAACTTTGAAGAAGAGGGCATAGAATTTGTGATCGAAGTTGGTTATAATGTGGAATCAAGTAAACGAGCGGTGGATTTCGCTTCGTCACATGAACGAATTTATTCCGCCATTGGTGTTCATCCACATGAAGTAAAAGATCTTCGTGGAGATTGGCTATCGATCTTGGAATCTTTTTCAAAAGAGAAAAAAGTAGTTGCAATTGGAGAAATAGGGCTTGATTACTTTCGAGACCTTTCACCGCGTTCCACACAAAGAGAATCTTTTGATGATCAGCTCGCTTTGGCAGAGAAATTGGATCTTCCAGTTATATTTCACATAAGGGATGCGTACATCGAAGCACGTGAAATCATGAAAAAGCACAAAGTTAGAGGGGTTGTTCACAGTTTTAATGGAACGTTGGAAGACGCGAAAGATTTTTTGAACATGGGGCTTTACATCGGAGTTGGTGGAATAGCCACTTACAAGAAAAGTGAAGTTTTGCGAGAGATCATATCCACCGTTCCACTCACACGCATACTGACCGAAACGGATTCACCTTATCTCTTTCCAGCTACCAAGGGGATACGGAAACGTAGAAATGAACCAAAGTATGTGAGGTTTGTTTTGGAAGTTCTTGCCACGCTTTTTGATGTATCGTTTGAAAATGTGGAAAGTGTGACGACTCAAAATGCCAAAGAGCTTTTTGGATTGTAGAGAATGTTTTTAAGACGCTGAGCAGATGAATTTGTAAATTGCATACGTTCAAAAACGAAAAAATGGTATAATGCGTTTGCCCGCTCTGCCTTGAGCAGGGCCAATAAGTCCATGGGAGGTAAAAAATGAGGATCTACGAAACGATGTTCATTGTCAATCCAGAACTTGATGACAGTGTTAGAGAAGAAATAGCCAATCGCGTCAAGACCTGGATTGAGGAGAAAGCTAAAGGTACGATCAGAAAATTTGACCGATGGGGAATGCGTCAATTAGCCTTCAGAGTTGACAAATTTTACCAAGGGGATTATACGGTGGTACTTTTTGACACCGAACCCTCAAATTTGAAAGCTCTTGAGGAAATGTACAGAATTACCCCGGAAATATTTAAATGGATGATTTTCAGAAGAAAAGATATGGAAAAGCACCCACCAGAGATTGAAAATGAAAAGAAAGAACCAGAGAAGTCGATGTCAGAGGTGGAAACCGTGGCAGTTGAATCATCTGAAAATTCCGTCCAAGAGTCTTCGGCTGAGTCGGAAGAAACAAAAGAGATCTCAGAAGGTGAAGATGGGTGAACTACAACAAAGTGATACTTGTGGGAAGAATAACGCACGATCCAGAGCTCAGGGCCACGATAAGTGGTACTGAAGTGGTTAATTTTCAACTTGCGGTCAATCGATATGGAAAAGATCAGCAAGCGGATTTTTTTAGGATCGTTTGTTTCGGTAAAACCGCAGAGTTTGTGAATAACTATGTTACCAAAGGAAGGCTACTGCTCGTGGAGGGGAGTTTGAGAAATAACGTTTGGCAAGACAGTTCTGGACAGAAGCGCTCAACAGTTGAGGTGATAGCAAATCGTGTGGAATTTATGGAAAAACGAGGAGATACTGCGACGAGTCAAGCGCCGTATGAGAGTCCCACAGATGTTGAATCTAAGATAGAAGAGCCGATACCAGAAATTAACGATGAGAATGATGATGATAATCCAGAAGAAAGCGATGAAATTCCCTTTTGAATTTTATGGAGGTGTGGAATGGCAACAAAGTTTAGAGCGAGGAAGAAAAAGAAGTGTATCTTTTGTTCAAATGACGTTACTTACATAGACTACAAGGATATGAAGACTTTAAGAAGATACGTGAGCGATAAGGGCAAAATCCTTCCAAAACGCGTTACGGGTACCTGTGCCAAGCATCAAAGAATGCTTGCGAAGGCCGTGAAGCGTGCAAGACAAATGGCATTGATACCTTACACCAAAAACTGAAAGAAGAGGCCTTTTAGGCCTCTTAAAAGTACGGAGGCGATTTTGTGAAAGTTTTTCTTTTGAAAGATGTCAAGGCGCTTGGTAAGGCTGGTGAAATAGTTAAGGTTGCCGATGGCTATGGGAGAAATTATTTGATTCCTCAAAAGCTTGCCGTGGCGGTTACCAAAAACATCGTCAAACAGGTGGAAGAGAAAAAACGTCTCGAAGGAAAAAGAATAGAGGAAGACAAGAAGAGAGCCAGAGAAAAATTGGATTCCCTACTGAAAAAAGTGATCGTTGTTTACGGTCGTGCTGGAAAAACCGAAAAACTTTATGGAGCGATAACCTCTTCGGATGTTGCTAAAAAAATATCCGAGTATCTCGGAGAAGATTTTGACAGGAAAAATGTGGAAATGACTCCCATAAAGACACTTGGTCTTCACGAAATCAAGGTTAAGATGGGAAATGGCATTTCTGGTAAAATAAAGGTGAAAGTGGAACGTGAGGAGCAAAACTAAGAGTTGAAGCTGATGATATCTTCCAAAGCACTGTATTCAACGTGGATGTATTATTCGCCAGATCGAATGTTGATAGATTGTGGAGAAGGCGTGAGCACTTATCTTGGAAATAAATCTTTTGCGGTTAAGCGTGTTTTTTTGACTCATGGCCATGCGGATCACATAGCTGGCTTGTGGGGATTGGTTAACACCCGAAATAACGCTATGGGTGATAAAGAGAAAGAGTTGGAGATTTACTATCCAAAGGGTGGCAAATCCGTTGAAGAATTCATAAATTTCATATTGAAAGTCAACAGCAACCTCAAGTACAACTTGAAAATCAAAGCGTTGGATGTTGAGGATGAGGTAATTCTTCATCGAACTGGGGCAGCACAGCGTGTTATAAGGCCCTTCAGCACCCATCACACAGTCAGCGAAAAGAGTTTTGGCTACAACATTTATGAAAAACGAAAACGTCTCAAAGACGAGTACAGAGGACTGGAACAGAAAGAGATTTTAAAGCTCGTAAAAAAAATTGGAAGAGACGCCATTACAATTGAATACGAGCACAAAATACTTACCATCAGCGGGGATTCCATTCCAATAGCGGTAGAAGATGCGTATGAAACAGACTTACTCATCCATGAGGCTACATTTTTAGATGAAAATGATCGAAGGGGTAACAACCATTCTTCAATTAAAGAAGTTTTAGAACTTGCAAAGTTGGCAAAGGTCAAAGCCGTGATTCTTTATCACATATCTACGAGATATGAAAGAAGTATCAGGCATCTTGTGAACAAAGCGATCAAAGCTGTAAAGATCGAGATCCCGGTGGCATATGTTCATCCATCCAAGGTTTTCACTTTGAATTGAGGTGGAAGTGAAGTGTTCTTGATATTTTGGATAGTGCTCGGAATTGCTCTGAGTGTGGCGGAAATCTTTATTCCAACCTTTTTTCTCTTTTGGTTTGGATTGGGGGCGTTTGCGGCTGCCGTCGTTTCTATTTTTTATGGATTGGTGTTTCAGCTGATCGCGTTTGTCGTTGCTTCTGCTTTGCTTTTGATCTTTACACGGCCAATAGCCGTTAAGATGCTTCTCAGAAAAGAGTCTCCAAGAGAGATTAACATAGATGCAATAGTTGGAAAACGCGCCGAGGTTGTAAAACGCATAGATCCACTCTCAGGGACAGGTATGGTGAAGATAAACGGAGAGCTTTGGCGAGCTGTTACCGAAGATAACTCAGTTGTGGAAGTGGAAAATTACGTTTTGATCCAAAGAGTTGATGGTACCAAATTGATAGTAAAAAAGGAAAAACAATAGTGTGGTGTTATTTGCAGAGAAAAACGTGTTATGTAGTTCTCAAAAGGAGGGATAATTGTGAGTATCATCGGTATCACAGTGATCGCGGTTGTAATATTCATATTTTTGCTCATTTTGGCGATAACTGGTATAAAGATCGTGAGACCTTATCAGAGAGGTCTTGTCGAACGTCTCGGGAAATTCAAACATGAGGTAAAATCCGGGTTGCATTTGATCGTTCCGATCTTCGATCGGATGATAAAAGTTGATATGCGTGAACATGTGATAGATGTTCCGCCTCAAGAGGTTATAACAAAAGATAACGTTGTTGTCGCAGTTGATGCCATCATATACTATGAGGTTTCAGATGCTTTTAAGGTGGTGTACAACGTTAGAAACTTTGAATCGGCGGCGATCAAATTGGCACAAACCAACTTGAGAAATGTCATAGGAGAGCTCGAGCTCGATCAAACTTTGACATCCAGAGAAAGGGTAAACGCAAAACTTCGCGACGTCCTTGATGATGCAACTGACAAATGGGGTGTGAGGATCACAAGGGTTGAACTTAAGAAGATCGATCCTCCGAGAGATATCACGGACGCAATGAGCCAACAGATGAAAGCAGAACGTACCAAACGTGCGGCAATACTTGAAGCGGAGGGTATAAAACAATCTCAGATTCTTCAGGCAGAGGGACAGAAACAATCGCAAATACTCAAGGCAGAGGGCCAAGCCGCTGCAATCCAGAGAATAGCCGATGCGGACAAATACAAACTTCAAATAGAAGCGGAAGGTCAAGCACTTGCCATAAAAGCGGTTTTCGATGCCATACATTCCGGAAATCCAACTCCCGATCTTCTAACTGTGAAATACCTGGAGGCTCTTGGAACGATAGCAAATGGCAAGTCTACAAAAATATTTTTGCCCTTTGAGACATCCGGTATTTTGTCCAGCATAGGCGCAATAGGAGAAATGTTTGCCAAAAGAGATGGTGGTGGAAACACCGACAAAGGAGAGGAAAAATCGTAGTTGAATGTGTGGGCATCTTTGTGGAGCGAAAGCGCCAACTCCGCTCTTGTCAGCGGAGCTGGGTTTGCCCTTGCGTTGTGGTATGTACGAAGCCGTGTGGTTGACAAAAAAAGTGTCAGCAAGAGTTTTTTGAGGTATTTTCAGGGCCTTTTCCCCGTGGGTGTGATGTTTTTGGGCGCTTATTTAACCATGACCACAGAACTCTCAATTGGGAACATTCTCATGGTGGTCGCGGCTGCCATATACATAATTGCTTACATAGCTCCAAGTGTTGATAAATACGACAGTACTCATCGTGCCACGATTCTTTCTCTTGGCTACACGCGTCAAGAATACGCTCTGAGATATCTTTTTCCTAAATCCAAACGAATGTGGTTCAGTGCTTTGGCAAATTTTTTCATTTCGCAAACGCTTATATTGGTGGCGTTAAGGTTTTTGATTCTCCACGAAATTCCACACTTGGAAGAGATCATACTCTTTGTTTCCATCACTTTGATGATATTTGGTGTAATAATATCCGTTTTTAAGAATATTTTCAGCAAAGAAGGGTAGAACGTACGTATGAAAAAAAAGCTACTTGTGATGGGATTGTTGATTTTTTCCACGATAGTCATGGCTTTTCCAATCAGTTTTCTGATATCCAACGAAGAAGCTTCCTTGAGTCTAACAGCCACACCCATAAGAGTTGAAATTGGTTATCCAACGTCCTCCATATTTTTCAAAGGTAAATTGAATATGGAAATGGTTGCCAACGAGTCGACCTCTCTCGTGCTTGCAAAAGCCTCTGTTGATTTGATTAAGCTCGGAACGGGATTTCTAACAGTTGGTGAGATGTCAAAATTCGGTCACCTTAAGGATAGGATTAACAACGGGAAAATCCTTGAAATTGGAAGGAATTTTTTCACCACAGGTGTGGACTTTTCGCTTTTCAGGACAATTTTTCGGTTGGAATATCTGAGATTTTATTCGAGTTTTAATTACAACCCATCAAAAAATATACTTTTTTTGGCTCCTCCAAATTACAGTGGAGAGGCTCCAAATTCTCTGTCATTGTACGTCCGTTATTCTTTAAGGAGCTATAAAGAATTTAGATTTTCTCTCTTTGTGTTGATGAACACGAGCTTTTCGGATTCATTCGTGTTTGGAACTTCCACCGTTGAAATAGGCGCTTCGATCTCGACAACCACTGAAAATCTTCAAAGGGTCTTTCAAACACCACGTTGAGAAGTTTTTGCAAAGCAAATCAACTTTGTGTGTGATAAGCGACGCAAACGAATTTACATATCTAATCTAAAAATATGTGGTAGAAAGAACCAGTTTTTT
>WFSH01000241.1 GCA_015486145.1 Mesoaciditogaceae bacterium | reverse complement strand
GACAAGACGATATGTGGAAGAACTCGGGAGATTAAACGCAAAAATAGCTGCCCTGTGTGATGAAGTTTATTTCATGGTTTCTGGAATTGCTTTAAAAATAAAATGACCGAGGTATTCACAACAAATTTTACAAAGGTTCTTTATTTCACATGGAGGGAAAAGGTGCGCCAAATACTTTCCGAATTAGGTTGGGCTATCTCTTTTTTAAGTAGGATTCCAATTGGTGGAAGGGGCAACATATCAAAAGTTCCATCGTATTTTTCTGTGGTGGGCTATTTTACTGGAGCAACTTATTTCATCATCAAAATTCTTTTTCCCTCATTTTTAGGCACGATCTTTGCCATTGCTCTCGGTTTTTCATTGTTTGATCTATTCCATTTTGATGGATTTCTCGATACGATGGATGGCTTTTTTAGTCAAAAAACGGCCTCTCAAAAAATGGAGATAATGATTAAAGGAAATATAGGACCAGCGGCATTATTTTGGGGAATCTTGTACATGATAACGTACATCACCCTCTTTTGGAAAATCAAACCCTTTTCGTTATTCTACATGGCCATTTTTGGAAGACTATCCATGAACTTCCTCATGGACTTTTCTCAACCGGCGAAAAATACAGGTCTGGGGAAAGTTTTCTATCCTTATGATCACAAGAACACTTTATTTTCTTTGATCTTTACACTTCCCATGATCGTATTCCCAAAAATGTATTTTCTTTCATTATCTGTTTCACTGTTTACCGCTGTGATTTTTAACATGATATCAAAGCGTGAAATTGGAGGATACACCGGCGATGTTCTTGGTTGTGTCAATATGCTAAGCCAGATTTTCATTCTCTCGGCTATTTTTTCGGTGAATGGAGGGTAAAAATGACGGCTAAAACGATAATGGTACAGGGGACTTCATCAGGCGTTGGAAAATCGCTTGTCGCGATGGCACTTTGCAGACATTTCAAAAGGAAAGGATTCAAAACGTCTCCTTTCAAAAGCCAAAACATGTCTCTAAACTCTGCTGTGAGTGTTGAAGGTGGAGAAATGGCCCGCTCACAATATATTCAAGCAATTGCTGCTGGTGCCGCTCCATCGGTTAAAATGAATCCCATACTTTTGAAGCCTGAAACTGGGGGTTCGCAAATAATACTGATGGGAAAAGTTTTTGATCAGGTTACTGCTAAAGATTATATGATGTCAAAGAAAATAAAACTTTTCGAGACATCGCTTGCCAGTTTAAATGAACTTATTGAGTTGAACGATGTCGTGGTTATTGAGGGAGCCGGAAGTCCAGCTGAAATAAATCTCAAGAAAAAGGATATCGTAAACATGAAAATTGCAAAAGCCATTAAAGCTCCCGTTATCCTGGTCGTTGATATAGAGCGTGGAGGCGCATTCGCTCAGATCGTCGGGACAATGGAACTTCTCGACGATGAAGAAAAAGAATTGGTGATCGGTTATATGTTTAATAAATTCGTGGGGGATCCGTCTCTTCTTGATGATTATCCGAAAAGAATTGCTAAAAGATACGGTATTGAGTTTCTTGGAACGATGCCTAAGCTTGAGCACAAGATTCCTGAAGAAGATTCCATGTTTTCTTGGCATTCTCAGAAGAAAGGAGATGTGAATATTGATATAGTGAAATTACCTCATATTTCCAACTTTGACGATTTCGACGTGTTGCGGTGGAATGAAAACGTTCGGTTCGTTGAAAATGATCTTAAAGGGGATCTGATCATCATTCCTGGAACGAAAGAAACTATTGAGGATCTCAGATGGTTGAAAAAAAGGGGAATATTCGAAAGAATCTTAGAAGCTAAGAGAGAGGGTACCACGATAATGGGAATATGTGGAGGATATCAAATTCTTGGACGCACTTTGAAGGATGTCAAAAGTGGAAAAAAAGAGGAGGGTTTTGGCTTTTTGCCGGTGGAAACAACTTTCAACGAAGAGAAGAAAAACACGAATGTTTTGAAGGGAATTGAAAATCTTTTTGGTACAACAATAGAAGGCTATGAAATTCATCAAGGAATCACAACTTATCTTGAAGATGTTAAGCCGTTTTCTTTTGTTAATAGTGTAAATGGTGAAAAGATAAGTTATGAGGAAGGAGTTATTACAGAAAATGTGCTGGGGACTTATTTTCATGGTCTCTTCAAGAATGTAGATTTTACAGAAAATCTTCTCAACTCTATTAGAAGCAAAAAAGGTATATCATCAAAACCCGTTAAGATGTGGTCGCTAACTGACGAAATAAATAAATTTACGGATACGTTTGAGAAGCATGTAAATATCGTGTTCATAGAAAGGAAAATGGGGATATGAAAGGAGTGGCTTTTTTCTCAGGTGGAAAAGACGGCTTGTATGCTGTTTATCTTGCTCAAAACAAAGGAATAGAAATTCCATATTTTTTAATTTTGAAAACAACTATGGGGCTTTCTCCGCATTTTGAAAATTTCAACGCGCTCGCAAAGCTTTGTAAAATCATGGGAAAAGAACTGCTGATTTTTGATATGAAAAAAGGAAGCAAAGCCCTATCTAACTTTTTGCTCTCTTTAGAAACCGATGTGCTCATATCAGGAGACATCTTTCTTGAAGAGCATTACACATGGCTTAAAGCTTTGACAGAGAGTGCTGATATGCAACTCGAAGAGCCTCTGTGGAAGAAAGAATCCTTTGAACTTGCGAGAGCGATGATCGAAGACGAATTCAAATATGAAATAATAGGCGTTTCCAAGAAGAAAATGGACGAAAAATGGCTTGGATTCGATTTTGAAAATGTGGACAGTCTTGAAACTTTTGTGAAGGAAAATCCAAATCTCGATCCGCTTGGCGAATACGGGGAGTTCCACACGATTGTGTACAAATCGCCTTTGTACAACGGACGGGAGTTTCGTGTAAAAACTAAGAGAAAGAGTGAGAGCGATCAATATTTTTTACTTGAACATTGAGTTGGAAGATCTCAAGAGGTGATTGAGTGTTTTATCCAAACGTTCAAGTTTTCTTGGCGGCTTTGATTGTGGACCTCTTGCTTGGAGAGTGGCCATCCCAAATTCATCCCGTTGTGTGGATGGGGAAAATGACAAAACTTTTTGACATCCCCTCAGGAAAAAGTTGGGTGAGGTTCTTCCTTGGAACATCTTTACTAACATGTGATATGGGTGTATGGTTCTTCATCTCAATTTCAACCATGAAATTGCCCTGGATTTTGAGCCTTCCGATTCAGGTTTTTCTTTTGAAATCGACTTTTTCGATACGTTCTCTATATACGCATGTTTCCAGATGCAAAACGTCAAAAACGGAGAAATTGAGATACGCCACTTCCATGATCGTCAGCAGAGACGTTTCTCGACTTGACAAACCACATCTTATATCAGCAGCACTTGAAAGTCTTTCAGAAAACACTTCTGATTCCGTAACAGCTCCACTCTTTTATTACACGTTATTCGGTTTACCTTTTGCCATCGTGTACAGAGTTGTTAATACTTTAGATGCAATGATTGGCTATCACGACACGAAGTATGAATATTTCGGAAAGGTTTCGGCCCGATTGGACGACGCTTTGAATTTCATCCCGTCGAGGATCACAGCAACCGTTTTTGCTATTTTCTCCCCTTTGAAAGCGTTCAGATCGATCTTTAAATACGGCTCATCTAAGATCAACGCTGCCTATCCAATGAGTGCTTTCAGTGGCGTGCTGGGAGTTTGGTTCGAAAAGATTGGTGTTTATAGATTTGAAGGTAGAAAGCCAACGATGAAAGATGTGGATCGTGGATTGAAAATTTACATCCTATCATGTACTGTGGTGATTTTGTTATTTTCAATTCTTATGGTGGTGAGATAATGGAATTTCATGGAGGAACATGGCGAGAAGATCTCTTGGATTTTTCTATTTCCGTCAATCCATACACTCCAAAGTGGAAAAATGAGATTTTCAAACGTTGTTCAAAACTTTCAAAACGCTACACTTACGTTGAATGGATTGAAGAAAAATTCAAGAGAGTTTTTGGTGATCACACTGTCATCACGGCTGGTGCAACGGAGGCTTTCCAAATACTCGGCTTTACCTTGATGAAAGATGCGAATGTTATTATTCCGATGCCATCTTATGGTGAATATGAGAGAGTGGCAGAGTTTAGAGCTTCTAAGATAACGAAAATCCCCCCAAAAGGTTTAGATTTGAACTTGGAAATGGCATTCGACACAGCGGAAAAGTCACAAAAGAATGAAAAAACCGTCTTGATCTTCGCGAATCCAACAAATCCTGTTGGCAAGTATTCAAAGAACTTGAATGAGCAAATAAAATCACTCACACAAAAAGGTGTGATCGTGGTGATAGACGAAACGTTCTTGGATTTTGTTGAGAATGCAATAGATATAACCAATCCACAAGTGATAAGAGTGAGGAGCTTCACAAAATCCTACGGTATGCCAGGAATAAGGGTTGGGTACGTCATAACCCAGGAATTTGAAAGATTGTTTAGGAAGCATAGAGCACCTTGGGCAATAGGAGCATGCGGATACGCATTTTTAAATCTTGTGATAGAAGACGGCGGTGCGTTTTTGAAGGAAAGCATTCCAAAAATAAGAAAGGAAGCTGTACGCTTTGAAAAAATTCAAATGAAAACGGATGTAAACTTTGGCTGCATTTATGTGGGAGATGCCAAAAGGGTGCAAAAAGAATTAGACGAGTTAGGTGTTCACGTGAGAAATTGTGAGTCATTTGGGCTAAAGGGTTACATACGCGTGTCGGTGAGAACACCGACAGAAAATAATATGTTATTTGAAAACTTGGAGAAGGTGAATTTATGAGAAGAGATGCGGCTATTGTCAAGTTTATGAACGGCTACATAGTTAACACATGTGATTCTGCCGGTGGCATAGGAACACTCAAAAATGATTTGTTAAAAATAGATGTATGTACAGTGGCAATGAAGACACTGAAAGTTGCTCTTCTTGAGAACATCTCAATTGGAACAAAAATTTTGAGTGTCAATATGGGTTTTGCCAATTCTCCTCAGTATGTAAAAAGAGCTGTTGAAGTTGTGCGTGAATTTCTAAGTGAACGAAAAATATCTTTAACGATTTCCACTGAAAAAAACTTTTCAACGGACCAAACCGGTATTGGTGTTGGAGTAGTCGGATTCGCAGAAAAACTAAGAATAGGTGGCGCGAATCCCGGTGATGGCGTTTATGTTATGGGCATTCCAAGAGTTGGGAAAGAAGTCATAGAAAATTCCCACGATGTTGTCGAAATCGAAGACATAATTGAACTCATGAAATGGAACTACGTGGGAGAGATAATCCCAGTTGGTTCCCAAGGAATAGCCTTTGAAGCAAATAAGCTCGCCAAAAACAGCTCCCTGAAGTTTGTTGCTGAAGAAAACGGAAACTGGATGTACAAAAGCGCCGGTCCGGCAACATGTGTGGTTTTTTCATCTAAAGAAATTCCCGTTTCAAAAAAAATTATAAGAAGGGTTGGGTGGTTGAAATGAAAACCAAAAAAATAACCTTAATGGGAGTACTAATAGCTCTTTCCTTTGTTGGATCCTTGATAAAAATACCGTCTCCTATTGGCACTATAGGATTCGATTCGGCTGCCGGTTTCTTTTCAGCTTTGTATTTAGGATACATTCCTGGTTCCATCGTGATCACTTTGGGGTATATCATCATTGCCGCTAGTGCTTCATTTCCACTTGGACCCTTTACGATCGTTGTGGCTGCGGAAATGATGGGAATTGCGATGGCTTTTAGATTCTTCTACAAGATAAACTTTATTCTTGGGATAATCATTGCCACTTTTTTAAACGGGATCGCTGCTCCACTGGTGGTATTACCCATGGGAGGATGGGGATTGTATATAGGCCTTGTTCCATCACTGACGATCGCGAGCTTTGCCAATGTTTTTATATCTTCCCTCGTGTACGGCGTTGTTAGAAAAAGTTCACCACTAACTGTAGAAAAAAGCACCTGAAATGGCTTTTAATAACTAGTCAGTTTTTCATAGTATTAAAAATCATCCACAAATATCCGTTCTGTAAAACTTAGCATCGAATTTTAAGCGTTTTGCGAATGCGAGCGTTCGTTCATGGGCATCCCTGCCAGTTGCCACAACAGTTAGCACTCTGCCACCATCAGAAACGAGCTTTTCCTCCTTTTTGGCAATAGCGCCACCAAAAACTGTAACATTTATTGAGGAAGCCAATTCTTCAACATTGGAAACTTCTATTCCTTTTTGAGGTGAACGCGGATAACCTTGAGATGCGATCACCAAAGCGTTTGAGTTTTCTCCCCACCTTAACTTCACTCCATTCAAATGCCTCTTTATCACCGATTCCAAGACCTTTCCAAAGTCATTTTTAAGTCTTACCATCAAAGCTTGAGTTTCAGGATCGCCAAATCGCACGTTGTATTCGAGAACTTTTGGGCCATCTTTCGTGATCATCATACCTATGTAAAGTGCCCCATGATACCTTATTCCTTCTTTCTTCAGAGCATGTGAAATTTCCCTCAAAATCTCAAAAACACCTTTTTTCTCTCTTTCTGGTAGCATTACTGGAGAATATGCCCCCATTCCACCTGTGTTGGGTCCCTTGTTATCGTTCAAAAGACGTTTATGATCTCTAACAAAATCCATCGGAAGGAGAGTTTCCCCATCGTAAAGACAGATGACTGATAGTTCTTCTCCATCAAGGAACTCTTCGATCACGACCTTCTTAGAAGAAGTGCCAAACTTACCTCCAAGCATGGATTTTATTTCCACCAAAGCACTATCTGAATTCTCAACGATCAACACACCTTTCCCACCTGCAAGCCCATCTGCTTTCAAAACGTATGGTGGTTCAAATTCTGAAATGACTTTTTTTGCATCCTCAAAATCATCTACAGTCACTGAACTTGCACAGGGAATATTATTTCGGAAGTTAAACTCTTTAGCCCGTGCTTTTGAAGATTCAAGCCACGCTTGTGCTTTATGAGGCCCGAATGTTGCTATACCATGTGCTTCCATGATGTCTGCTATTCCAGCTGCTAATGGAACTTCCGGACCTATGAGTGCTAAAGAGATTCCCTGTGCCTTTGATTTCATGGCAAGCTCTTCAAAATCATTTGCAGCTATATTTTCCCCAAGAGGCTCCATTAAAGGATTAGGATTAACGAAAAACAGCTTATCCACAACTTTACTCTGAGACAGTTTCCATGCCAAAGCATGCTCACGTGCACCGTTGCCGTAAACCAAAACCTTCACTTTAATTTCTTCAACCTCCTCAATGTTTAAAGAGTCTTTTCGATGTGAATATCATCGTAGCTCCAGACTTTTCGCACGTAGAAATCGACTCATCATCTCTTTTAGATCCTCCGGGTTCGACAAAACATTTCACGCCATTGTTCAATCCAATTTGAACTGAATCTGGAAACGGGAAAAATCCATCAGATAGCATAACAGAGCCTTCGATTTCATGACCAAATTCTTTTGCCTTTTCAATTGCCAACTTTGCCGAATCTACGCGACTTGGTTGGCCCGCTCCAAGGCCAATGAGCATTTCGTCTCTTACAAGAATCACAGCGTTGGATTTCACATGCCTTATTACTTCAAGCCCGAATTTTACGTCCCTAATTTCCCCATCAGTGGGTTTTTTAGAAGTAACGCACCTCAACTCTGTATAGGGACTTCCAACATCCGATTCTTGAACGAGCGCCACACCATCCACAATTCTCCATTCTAAGGAGGAATTGATGGGAGCAAATTCCACCAATGAAGCACTTTTTTTCTTGAAGATATTCTGAGCTTTTTTCGTGATCTTTCGAGCGGAAATGATATCCCAAAAATGAGGTTTTATTGCCATTGCCAGCTCTTCGTCTATTGTACCGTTTACGCAAAGCACACCACCAAAAGCAGATTTGGGATCCCCCGAGAGAGCACGTTCAAACGTCTTGAGTGCATTTTCTTTGAATTCGGACACACCACATGGATTCGTGTGCTTCACAATCACGGTGGATCCAACTTTACATGAATTTGCGATTTTAGTAGCCGCAATGAGATCAACATAATTGTTATAAGAGAGATTCCCGCGCAAAACGTTCAAATTATCAAGAAAAGAAGGTGAGTTTGAAACCTTTCCAACCCACGCACGTTGATGAGGATTCTCGCCATATCTAAGTTCATGTACTTTCTCCGCAGCGATTTGAAATTGAGAATCGAAAAGATTTGAAAGTATGTTGGTATCGTACCTCACAACCATTTCCATTGCCTTCTTAGCAAACTCACGCCTCTTTTCAAAACTTAATGGAAAATCTTTTAAAAATTCATTGTACTGTTTTGGAGAAGATATTACTGACACTCTCTTATAGTTTTTGGCAGCTGCTCGCAGCAGGGCAACACCACCAATGTCAAAATTTTCGATCATGGCATCAACACCCTTTGAAATGGCAGATTCAAATGGATAAAGGTTGACAACGACAAGATCAAAAATTTCTCCTTCCGGAGACAATATCATCTCGAATATCTTTTCATTCAACGTCTTGACACGTCCAGATGCAAGTTCCGAAAATCCAGTTATTTCAGATAATTCATGGGTCTTTACACCATTTTCAAATAG
>WFSH01000240.1 GCA_015486145.1 Mesoaciditogaceae bacterium | reverse complement strand
CCTTTTGATTACACATTCGTTGGAAGTCAAGGCGAATTTGTCAAATTCGCGTCCCAAATGGCATCGAAAGAGAGTGGTTTTGTGAACAGAGCGGCTTTTAAGACCGTTGATCAGCTCGCAGTGGAAGCCGTTTTAAAGCAAAAAGAAATGATTTTTGCGGATAGAGCTTTGAAACTTTTAATACTATCTTCGGTTATTGATGAGATGGCTTTGGGAAATTTATTCCCTCCAGATGTTTTTGCTGAGCAAGCCAAAATTCTAAGACACAAATCCACCGTAGAAAAACTGCTTTCACTTATGGATGACATAAAAGCTTACATGAGAGAAGAGGAATTCTCGCATCCGGACACGAAGAGCGATCTTTTCATATCAAGTGTTATGAAACGCTTTAACGACGCTTTGAAAGCCAAGAATCTCTTTGACACTTACGATGCTTACAGAATGGTCGCTGAAGGTGAGATAAAAATTGGTGGGAATTATCTTTTCGTGGATGGATTTTACGATTTCACACCGATCGTTTCTAAGTTGTTCAAAAACCTCATTTCCAACTTTGAAAAGGTTTTTGTAACGGCAACGAGTGGAGAGATATTTGAAAAAGGCACACGCACGATTTTAAAAACTGTCGAAGGGTACCATCCAAATGTAAAACACTTTGAATTTAAAGGTTCAGAACTCGCAAGAGGCTTGTTTTTAGATAACGGCAAAGGGCTTCACATACACGCTTTTGAGAAAAAACTGGACGAAGTGCAATGGGTTTGTAAAAAGGTCAAGTATCTACTTTTGAATGGAAAAAGGCCCAAAGACATTGAAATCATCGTTAAATCCTCAAACAGTGACTACTTGAAAGCGTTGAAAGAAAAGTGCGATGAAATTTCCATAGGTTCGTCTTATCTCGGCCGAAAAGACTTGTCTCAAAGTGTTGTTGTTCAGCAGATCATGCTTCCAATAAAAGTTGTGACAAACGGCTACCCTCCAGATCTTCTCTTAAGCATGGTTATGGCAGGATTTGTTCAGGAAGATAGCTTCAGCCTCATATACGATTCGGCAAAGTTGAACAGAGGGCGAATAAAACTTTCACACGATTCAAGACTGAATGATTGGAATGAAAAGCTGGACAAATTTATCGATTTCCTTTCAAAAAAGAGGCAACTCGTTATGGATTCAGACGACGAATACAACAAAGATGCAACTTTAGAGGAGATAAAAAGGCTTGAAATTCTTGCGAAAAGGGCCATGAGAACCGTGGAAGCGCTTTTTGAATTTTTGTCACTTTTTGAAAACGCAAAGGGCGTTTCAGCTTACACAAAGACTCTTGAAAAGGCGATTGAAATCTTTAAAAACAGACCTTTGAATCAAGATGAACTTTACGCTTTGCAATCGTTTAAAGAGCTCTTATGGGAAGTGGAAGGAACACTGTCGTTTGTTGGAAAACAGAAAGCGAGCATCATCGATTACAAGTATTACCTGGAATTTCAGATGAAAAACAGATCGTACGTGGTTAAAGAAAACGATGCTTCGGTTCGCGTATCGGACGTGCTCACGTCTCGTTTCAGCTACAGCCCGTTGAAAATATTCGTTGGTTTCAACTACGAAAATTATCCAAAATTCAATCAAAACTATTTTTACAACTCCGTCGATGAAGAAAAGCATTTTGGCGAAAGTAGGTTTCTCAAAAGGCTTCTTGATGACAAATTAGATCTCTACACCGCGATGTCTCATGCAGATGAGGTTTATCTGACAACCTCCACATCCACGATAAACGGTACGGAAATACTTCCATCGCCTTACGTTGTTGATTTGGAAGAGAAATTCAACATCACGGTAGAAGAGGCGGAAAAATATCCTCCCATGAGCATCGGCGAGGGTGTTTTGGAATACGCCAAGTGGGCCAGGAAGAATGGCAGAATGGAAGACGTTGAAAGAGAGCTCGGAATAGAAATTCGTCCGAATCGAGAATACATTTTAAAGGGCGAGGCAAACTTGAAACTTTGCAGGGATTTCTCAAAAAAATCTGTGAGCTTCTACAAATTTTCATCTTACAGCAAATGCCCGCTTATGTTTTTCTTTTCGTACATCCTCAAAGCGCCGCAGAAAATCACGTATACTCTCGATTTGACCCCTCTTGAAGTCGGAACGATCTATCATAATGTTTTAAAGAAAGTCATGCAAATTGGCAGGGATAACCTCATGCAAAAAAGCTACAGCAACGTGTATTCCATCGTTGAAAAATGTGTGGATGAAGAACTTAAAAAAGCGACGTTTTTCGGTGAAAAATTGTCAAGTATAAACTTGTCAAAGATAAGTGCCATCCTGGTCAAGTACCTCCTTGATGTGGAACTCCGAGAAGACATCGATGAATTGGATGGAAGAAAAAGCCTGAAAAAATATTTCGTGTACAGAAATAACAAGAAGGATGAGAAGTTCGTCCCATATAGATTTGAATTTTCATTCAGCGGCGAAGAAAGCGAACTTGATGGAATAAAATTCACAGGACGCGTGGATAGAATAGACATTTGTCCCTCTGGCCTTATGATAGTGGATTACAAGCGAAAGAACAGTGGAGAAAAAGAACAACTATACCTGTACGCGTCTGTGATTCAAAAAATTTTGAAGCGTCCTGTGGTAAGAGCAGTTTTTTCTGAAATTGAAGGGGGAAACATAACAAACACCAAGAGCAATGCGGAGAAAATAAAAAACGGCGCAGCTGAAATGATCCCGAAGGTGAAAACGTTTTTGGAAAACGTTGAAAGAGGCATGTTCACACCCGACAAAGACGCTTGCAGATCGTGCCCGTACAAAAACATGTGTCCAGAAAGGTGAGAAGAGTGGATTTTTCTAAAATACAAAGCGAAATAATCAACTCACGAGAAAGTCTTATTGTGAACGCCGGTGCGGGAAGCGGGAAAACGCGCGTATTGGTGGAAAAGTATTTGAAAGTCTTTGAAGATCACCCAAACTTAAAAACGGATCAAGTTGTTGCCATAACGTTTACCGAAAAAGCCGCTCAAGAAATGAAAGACCGTATCTTTCAAAATATCGAGGAGAAACTGAAAAACGACGTCGATGAAAAAGCTTCGCTTTACACAAAACTGAAAAGAGAAATTCCATTTGCAAGAATATCCACCATACATTCGTTTTGTTCAAGACTTATAAAAGAAAATGCGCTTTACTCATGTGTAGATCCTGACTTCGACATATTGAGCGGCATGTTGGCAGACAAAAGAATTTCATGGGTTGTTGAATCGTACATATTCGAAAACCTTGAAAAAATGAAAGAATTTTTCAAAATACAACCTACCCTAACATTCGAAGAACTTATCAAATGGTTCAAAGCCGGAGTGGCTTTAAGGGTGAGCAACAAAACACCTTTAGAAGTTAGCGATGACTTAAAAGAAAACTTCAAAGAACATTTAAGCGCCATAATATCCAAATATGAAGAATTGTCTCTCAAAGAATCGGCACTTGACTTTGAAGAGCTTCTCATTTTGACGAGAAACATGCTAAAAGAAAATGAAGATTTAAGGCAAAGATACGCCAACTATTTCAAATACATATTCGTCGATGAATTTCAAGACACAAACGACGTACAAAGCGAAATAATAGAGCTTTTAAGGGCAAACGACAATCGTGTTTGGTATATAGGCGATCCCAAACAGTCCATTTACTCATTTAGGGGAGCAGACGTTGACGTGTTTTTGGGCATCAGTAAAAACGCCACAAAAAGAAATTTG
Organism: Mesoaciditogaceae bacterium; assembly: GCA_015486145.1. Taxonomy (GTDB): domain Bacteria; phylum Thermotogota; class Thermotogae; order Mesoaciditogales; family Mesoaciditogaceae; genus WFSH01. Next base: position 2,810 of record WFSH01000240.1, on the reverse strand, counting down.
ACTCTCAAAGAAATGAACGAAAACTACAGATCCTCTCCGAATCTGGTGAGATTTTACAACGCTTTCTTTTCAAAACTTTTCAAGGACGGAAAAATAGAGTACATTTCCCAGATTGAAAAAAACGCTGAGGACCGGGAGAAAAGGGTTGTACTGTTGGATAACGACGGTGGGGAAAAGGCTGAAGAAGCCAGAAATGTGGAAGCCAAAGCGATAACCGCGATGGTTAGCAATTTTGTGTCTCGAGGCTACGAGTTTAAAGATATAGCCATATTGGTTAGAAGCGGAGGATCGATATGGCAAATAGAAAAGGCCTTAACTGATAAAGGCATACCTTCTTACGTTGTAGGTGGAAAAGAATTCTTTTCAAAAAAAGAAGTGCGCGCCATTTACAACCTCATAGGTGTGCTGTTAGATCCTTATGACATAGCTGCCATGAGTGGACTTTTGCTATCACCATTTTTTAACTTAAGCATAGACGAATTGCTCGAATTAAAACGCGACGGTAAGAACTTATACGATGGATTGGAGAAAAAATATCCGGACATAAAATCCATTGTTCAACAATTACTCTCTTTGAAAAACAACGTTGATGCTTCGAAAATAATAAGAACCGCCATACAAAAGACCAATTATCTTGGGAAAATCGCCATAGAAAAAGACGGAGACAAAAAAATTGCAAATGTCATGAAATTCCTCGAAATAATGGACTCATTGGATGTGCCGTCATGGGATATAAACCAAATTCATCGTGTCATGGAAATGGAATCTGAAGCAAGAGAAGAAGAAGCTATAGCCTTATCTGAAAATGCGAACGTTGTGAAAATAATGAACGTTCACAAATCAAAAGGATTGGAATTTCCGATCGTTTTTATCGCCCAAATGTCAAAAGGCACCTCTAACAATAAAAAGAAAGCCAATGAAGAGAAGAAAGCCGAAGAAATTGAAGAAGAAAAAAGAGTTTTGTACGTCGCAATGACACGCGCTAAAGAATATTTGGTCTTGAGTAGAGAAATTTCACACTCAAATAATCCCAAAAACGGGAAATGGAATGACTTTTTGAAAGATACTAACTTTGTGGAAAATAAACATTGGAAAATTCCAAACGAAATGGAAAAGCTCGTTAAAATAATTAAAAGCCCAAAGTACGTGCCCATTGAAACCAAAGAAAAACCACAACCCTTTAATTTGAACAAATGGTATCTTCAAACGCCATCTTTGAAAAATGAAAGAAAACTCTTCAGCGTCACAGAACTTTTCGAAGAAGTTGGCCAGGATTTTGATCCACAAACTTCCGCTTACGGCAACATAGCCCATGCAATACTCGAAAAAGTTGGAAGCGTTAAATTGGAAGAAGCCCTGATTGAACGCACATTTTTAAAATATCCACCTTACATGGTTGAAACCGTGAAAGGAGTTCTCTCGAAACTTGTCGATGATCCGCTCATAAAAGAAATAGAGAGCTCCAACGATTCAAGAAGCGAATTCGCGGTGGAGGGCTACATTCCAAACCTCGACATTCATGTGATAGGTAAAATAGACAAAATAATAAAAACATCTCAAGGAAACAAAATAATAGACTTCAAATACTCGAATTACAATGAAAAAAAGGCCATGGATTATGAATTTCAGATCATGCTTTACACCTTCTTTTATTCAAAACTCACAGGTGAAAAAACAAGCGGAGTCATTTTCTTTCTCAAAGACGGCAAAAAGTCTTACGTTGAAGCTGGGAATGAAAACTCGGTCATGGAAAAAATAGAAAGACGCATAAACGAAATTGCCCAAAAATAACTTTACAAAGTGAGCCCCAAAGCAAAGTGCAACACAAAAAGCACAACCGCCGCGGCACCGCCGAAAAACCCAATCGTTGAAAGAATCATCCCATTTCCCATCCATTTCACTTCAGACCACCCTTTTATGCCGTAAACACTTGAAAAAATAGGTGCGGTGAGCAAAATGGCGGAAACTAATATTAATTTCAAGATCGGTGCGAGAAGCAGCAAAAGAAACGAAGAAAAAAACATGAGGGACAAGCCTCCAGCGTAATTTTCCCCTCTTTTTACACCGACAAAGAAAATGATCACAAGAATTGGAAGTATTACGAAAAAAATCGTGCCCATTAGGAAGTCCCTGGCTATTTTGGTGGTTAATGGCATGGAGAAAAATGCTGGAGATAAAAATGTTAAGAACATGCTTATCATCCCAAAGACAAAAGCGGCTATGGCTTGGCCATTTTTGGGTTCCACACGTTTATGAGTTTGAGCTGATTCACGGTAATTTTCGCTGTTTGCTTTTTCGTTTGCTGAGCGATACGTGTAGTCCTGGCTTTCATCATGGCTTTGTCTATAACCTTGACTGTAGGTTTGATCGTACGAAGTGTTGGTGGCACCTTCATTTTTTACTGTGGCTGTTGTCCATCGAAAGGGATTGTCCTCAAAATGTTCCATAAGATAATGGTAAGCCTCTATTATCTCTCTCGTTTTTTCTTCCGCTATTTTCTTCATTTCCGGAACGTTGGCATAATGATCTGGATGGTAGAGCTTTATCATGGTGCGGTAGGCGTCTTTTATTTCTTCCATAGAAGCGTCTTTGCTTATTCGAAGAGTTTCGTACGGGTTGGTCATTCGTTTTGCCTCCGCTTTTTACTCTTGAAAATATGCATAAAAAATACTTGGTAACCTTAAATTTTTGCAGGTAATTATGATAAAAACGAACGATTATTTTAATTAATCACTCAAACACTTTTTGGTCGTTAAGCCCTTGAGTAAAGCCCACCATATCTATTATTTTGGCTTTTTTGTATTTTATAT
>WFSH01000239.1 GCA_015486145.1 Mesoaciditogaceae bacterium | reverse complement strand
GAAGAATTTTTGAAATGTATGAAGAATGACTTTTTGCAGATTTCACTTGAAGGGACGTGACAGTTTTGTTTGGGATTCCTAACATAACTTCGTTTGAAGTTAGTGCAATTTGGGGGATTTTGGCAGTCGCCATTATTGCTCTTCTTTACGCTCTCCTGTTGAGAAATCAAACGATGCGAGTAAGTAAAGGTTCCAAAGAGTTGCAAGATGTGTGGGACGGTATTCGTGTGGGAGCAAATGTATACCTTCACAAACAGCTCATGTCTATCCTTCCGCTCATCGTTATTCTTGCAGTGGTTTTGTTTTTCTCGGTGTATTTTATTTCACCGAGTTCCGCGGCGTTGATAAGATTTAAGGGAATGACATATTCTGAAATCAACCTTATCGTTGGAATTGGTCGTGCACTCGCATTCATGATGGGGGCTTTTTTTTCGTTGCTTGTGGGTCAGTTGGGAATGCGGGTGGCTGTTCAAGGTAGTGTTAGGGTTGCGGCCACTTCAAAGAAGGGTCTTAATTATGCTTTAAAACTTGCCTACAGGGATGGAACAATAACTGGCATGCTTACAAACGGTCTTGGACTTCTTGGATGTATCATCATCTTCATGATCTTCGGAATAGATTCGCCAGACGTGCTCCTGGGTTTTGGTTTAGGTGGCACACTTCTTGCGCTTTTTATGAGAGTGGGCGGTGGCATATACACAAAGGCGGCCGATGTTGGGGCCGATCTCGTTGGTAAAGTTGAGGTGGGAGTTCCAGAAGACGATCCACGTAACGCTGCCGTTGTTGCCGATCTTGTTGGAGATAATGTTGGAGATTGCGCCGGAATGGCCGCGGACATTTTTGAATCTTATGAAGTGACGATCGTGGCCGCTTTGATCCTTGGTGTTGCTTTGTTTCTCACCACAAAACAGATAAAATGGGTTATTTTTCCATTGTTTGTAAGAGCTATAGGTGTGATCTCATCTATTATTGGAACGTATCTTGTTGGTGTGGGGAAAGAAAGGAATGCCATGAGTTCTATAAACATAGGATTTTATATCTCAGCGGTGCTCTCTCTGATAGGTTTCTTGATACTGGCGATCTTCTACATGCAAGAATGGAGGGCATTCCTTTCGGTGAGTGCTGGTATATTGCTTGCCCTTGCCATCAACGAGATAACTAAGTATTTTACGGACACGAGATACAAACCGGTTAAAGACATCGCTTCGGCATCGAGGACAGGAGCTGCGACACTTATATTGAGAGGTTTGGTGGTTGGATACGAGGCAACAGTTTGGCAAATACTGGCCATAGGTGGTGCCATACTCGCCGCGATCGTGATATATTGGGGACAAGGTTTCACATTTACCCTTTATGGTGTGGCAATGACGGGTATAGGCATGTTGACGCTTACCGGCAACTACCTCGGGATGGATTCTTTTGGACCAATTTCTGATAATGCAAACGGTTTAGGTGAAATGACAAATATGGATAAACAATCAAGGCAGAATCTTGCCGATCTCGATGCTGTTGGCAACACCACAAAGGCCATAACAAAAGGTGTGGCGATTGGTTCAGCTGTTATAGCCGCAGTCTCGCTTTTTGGTTCTTTCCTTACAAGTATAAGCTTAGTTCAACAACAAATGGGCGTTCCTCCTTCTCATACCATATTGTCACTTGGAATAGAAATATCGTCGCCTATCGTCTTTGTGGGACTTTTAATAGGCGGAGCTATACCGTGGCTTTTCTCATCGTTGATGATAAATGCAGTTGCCAAAGCTGCTGGAGCAATGGTTGAAGAAGTGAGACGTCAGTTCAAAATTCCAGGTCTTATGGAGGGAAAGGTTAAACCGGATTATGGGAAACCCGTTAGTATCAGCACGGCAGCCGCTCAAAGAGAGTTGATAACACTTGCGACCTTTGTCATACTTACACCTGTGGTACTGGGATTGATACTTGGAGAGGAATCGCTTGGAGGTTTTCTCGCTGGTGCAATACTTTCAAGTCAACTGTTAGCAGTTTTTATGGCTACCTCTGGAGGCGCTTGGGACAACGCAAAGAAAACCATAGAAGATGGGCTGTACGGTGGGAAAGGTTCGGAGCCTCACAAATCATCGGTTGTTGGTGACACAGTTGGAGATCCACTCAAAGACGCGGCGGGTCCGGCACTTAATCCAATGATAAAAGTTATAAACCTCGTCGCACTGATAATAGCTCCCATCATCATTCGAGTTTCCACGACGAATCCAATCGCTATAGTGGTGGGAATAGTCTCCATAATTGTTATTATCCTGTCTGTTATGTATTCGATTCGGGGAGGATTTAAAAAGAAAAAAGTCAGCGAGGCAAATTTTTGACCGTGTTTTTGTTTCAAAGAGTTTTTTTCTCTTTTTGTGAATTTCCTGAATGTGATTATGTGGCACAAAATGTTTTTCCCACTTTTATGTTTGAAGTGGGAGCTGAGAGGTAATCCAAAATATTGACATTAAAAAAAATGAATAGTAAAATATTGATTAGAGTTAAATCGAAAATCATTTAATATTCCTACATTCAAATCCATTATG
>WFSH01000238.1 GCA_015486145.1 Mesoaciditogaceae bacterium | reverse complement strand
TTAAGTGAAGAAATTACTCCTTGGCTAAAAGCTTTTGAAACGAGAAAATTAAGTCTTTGCGGTTTTTCATCACTTACCAGGTCAAGTGGTTCTTTTTTTGAATAACCGTATTTGTCCATTTTTTTTAGAAATAAGTTGCAATAATTCTCAGAAATTATTGCAAGCTCCCGAGCTCTCATTATTTGTTCTTTCATACTTATTCCGTATTTTTGCTTCAAAATTTTAAGCTCTTCCCATGAAATGTTGTTTCTTTTTTCTCCAAATTCTTTTACCATATTAGGTGCTGGCATTAAAAAAGCCCTTGCAAATCTGTTGAGAACTTCTTCTTCATTCAAATCACCTGATATGTTTAGGATCAATTTCCCAAAGCTACGCAAGAGCTCGAAACGTTCTTTTGTAATTGAAATACCTTCTTTCAAGGCTATAACTGGTACTTTAAAGTCGTGTTCTACCCAAAAAGCGTAAGAATCAAAAGCGATCATATTTTTAATTTTGGTAATTTTAACGCCTTTATCTTCCAAAAGTGCAATGACACTTTTTATGGGATTAACGCCCAGCTCCCATTTTCTTCTCAAATTCACGGAGATTTTTTCAACGTCTTCTATTCTTTTTATCTCAACTCTTATTTTTGAAACATCAAAGGTGACTTTGTTGTCAACAATATCTTCAATTTCAAAAAAGTTTTCGAGCCAACTCTTTATTTTCATTTGTAGGCTTTTCTGAGATTTTTTTGGCATCTTTGAGAGTTTCTTGTGTGAAAGTGAGGAAATAAACTTTATCGGTTTTCTTTCTTCTCTGAAGAAAAACTCTATTCTTACATCTAAAGCCCTTGACAGTCTTACAAGAACATCCGAACTCGGAACGTCCTCATTCTTCTCATATTTTTGTATGGCGCTATGAGAAACACCAGCTTTGTTGCCAAGCACTCTAAGGCTCATGGCTCTTAATTTTCTCGCTTGATAAATTCTTTCTCCTATGCTCATGGATTTCCTCCTTCGGTTTACATTATACATAATAAATATGATAAATGTCAACCGAATTGAAATCACTCATTAGGTTCATCCTGTAGTGAGACGTAGTACTCTTTGTGTATGTTGTTCTGATTGGGAACAGCTACCTTGTTGTTGAAGTACCCTTGCAACATCTTGGGGAATTGGTTCTCCATGTTCTTTCAAGGATTCTACGTACAGTTTTATCGCATCTTGCAAATTATTCAAAGCTTCCTTTTTCGTTTCACCTTGAATATGACAACCTGGCAAAGCTGGGCACCAAGCATGATATCCGCCGTTCACTTCGTCATTTTTGAAATGCCTTTTGTCATTCCGGCCTGCGAGCCGGAATCTTTGTTTTGTACAGTTATATTATTAGAGATCCTGAATAGTTCCTACGGAACTTTCAGGAAGACGTTGTGGTCAAAGATTCCAAATATAAGAGCGAATCAGTTTTGACAAGGCTTCAAAAAATTGAATCGCTTGTAAAGCGGTCTGAAATGTCAAAGCATGTGTTATTTAAAAAATGTCACCCACACTATCGTGAAGAGATCCAACTTTCTTTATTTTCAGATTTTGTGTTAGCATAATACAGCTTAAAGAAAACATTCGCGCTCTGTTCAAAAAAACGTTTAAACATCCTGAAAGCTCTGCCAAAACGATCTCGATAGAGGTTTGAAATTCGAGAAGTTTTGAGAAAGGTTTGTTTTTCATGGAAAAAAAGAGGGAAATTCACATATGGAGACTGACAGACGGTACAAAAGAAATAAGAAAGGATAGTGTTGTAACAGAAGTCAAGGTGCAAATACTGCTCAACGGTAAGATCGTTTCTGAAGTTTCTTGCACGCCAAATGATCTTGAATATTTAGCCGTTGGAAATCTATATGCAAAAAAACTCATAACAAGTGGCTTTAACTTGGATATAGAAATAAATGGAAACGAGGTGAACGTCAGCACCTCAAACGAATCAACGGTGACAGTAGCCATTAAAAACTATCCGAATGAATACACGATCCCTAAAGACTTGATCTTCGAAAAAACGGTGGAATTATTGACGTTTTCTTCGCTTTTTAAAGAAACCGGCGGATCTCATACCGTCGGAGTTTTCGATCTTTACAAGAAGAAATTCTTGTACGTTGCTGAAGACATTGGACGCCACAATGCGGTAGAAAAATGCATGGGGTACATACTTCTCAATACAGGGGAAATGAGAAACCCAGTACTTTTTGCAAGTGGTCGGGCAAATTCAAAGATCGTCGAAAACTGTGCAACACTTGGGATCTCAGCTGTGATTACAAAATCAGCTGTTACTGACAAAGCTGTAAAGTCAGCTGAAAAGCACGGTATCACACTCATCGGTTTTGTAAGGGGAAAACGTGCCAACATTTACACGCATCCGGAGAGAGTTATTTGATAATCATTGTTGTGACAAGATACAAAAGGCAAAAAGCGCACATGCTAAGCCGTTCGTAACATTTCAAACACATTATTTGTCAAAAAAATCTCCACCTTTCTTAACCGCGAAGTCGTAGAATTTGTACATACAATTAAGTAAAATAAGTTGTTGAATCGTATAAGGCCGAGAAATTGAGTTTGACCGGCGAAAAAATAGAAGGGAATTCGTGGTTTTTTAAAAAATCAAAAATAGTTTAATAACTAAAGGTGGTTAAGATTTTGAGCAAAGATCGTTCCAGAAATATAGCACTTCCAAATTTTTTGATAGTGGGTGCGGCCAAAAGTGGCACGACATCTCTCAATTATTATTTAAAACAACATCCTCAAATTTACATGAGCCCTGTCAAAGAGCCAAAATTTTTCACCGCACAATTTTTGAAGTTTCCACTTAATGGAATCGGTGATGACAAAGTAGAAAAACGCATGATCAAAACCTTTGACGAATATAAAAATCTCTTCAAATGGGTAACACCGGAAAGGAAAGCAATAGGAGAGGCAAGCGTCGATAATCTTTACTATCATCAAAAAACGATCGGTTACATAAAGCGCTATCTCGGTGAGCCAAAGATCATAATACTGCTTAGAAATCCGGTGTTCAGAGCATTCTCAGCTTATAAACATCTTGTCAGGGATGGGAGAGAATTTGTAAGTTTTGAAAAGGGTCTGCAGTTAGAAGATGAAAGAATAAAAAACAATTGGGAATTTATCTGGTTCTATAAAGACGTCGGTTTTTACTACGAGCAGGTCAAAGATTACATAAAAGAATTCAAACGTGTCAAGATATTTCTAACCGATGATCTCGAGAAGAACCCTTTGAAAGTGGTAAAAGAAACATACGAATTCTTAGAGGTAGATCCCTCTTTCGTTCCAGATGTCAGTGTTAAATACAACGTTTCCGGCGTTCCAAAGAGTAAAATGTTCAGTGCCACTCTAAAAAAAGCTAACACACTTGGAAGTGTGTTAGAGCCCGTTGTAAACACGCTTTTCCCAAAAAAAGGTATAAAAATCGTGAGTTGGGTAGAAAAAATAAGGGCTAAAAATCTTGAAAGCCCTGAAATGAAACCAGAAACCAAAGAATATCTTCAAACTCTTTACAAAGAAAATATACTCAAACTTCAAGATCTAATCAAGAGAGACCTATCACACTGGCTTCTGTAATCCAAAAGATATTTCTCGCCGATCGGATGGAGAATTCAAACCTTCTCTACTTTTACAGCCGCAACTTTGTACGTTGGTATCTTTGCAATGGGATCGAGTACGGCAAGTGTTAGATCGTTTGCGGGAGCTTCTGAATAATGAAACGGTATAAACACCATACCTTCCATGGAACGTTTGGTAATCTTTGCTTTTCCAGAGATCGACCCTCTTCTTGAAGTGACTTTGATGGTGTCGCCAGATGATATGCCAAGCTTTTCAGCATCCAACGGATTTATTTCTATTTCAAGTTCCGGCCTCAGCTTTTCAATTCCCTTAACTCGTCTCGTCATGGTTCCGGTGTGATAATGATAAAGTATTCTACCTGTAGACAAATAAAACGGATATTCATCGTCTGGTAATTCTGGCGGTTCGACAAATTCAACCGGAATAAATTTTCCTTTTCCATTTGGCCGGGCAAATTTCTCAACATGTAATATAGGTGTCCCTGGATGATCTGGAGATGGACAAGGCCACTGTACACCTTTATGTTCTATTCTATCGTACGATATGCCACCGTATATAGGCGTAATGGTGGCTATTTCATCCATTATCTCAGATGGGTGCTTATACTCCATCTTGTAGCCCATCCTGTTTGAAATTTCTTCAAGTATTATCCAATCAGGTTTTGAATTTCCCACGGGGTTCATAACTGCCCTTACCCTCTGAACTCTTCTCTCGGTGTTGGTAAAAGTACCGTCCTTTTCAAAACCACTTGATGCTGCCAAAATAACATCCGCATATTTGTTGGTTTCATTCGGAAATATGTCAATGCTCACCATGAATTCAAGACTTTTAAGTGCCTTTTCAACGTGAAGGGCATCAGGATCACTCATCCTCGGATTTTCTCCCATTATGAATAGTGCTTTTATCTTACCGTCGAGAATGGCATTCATCATTTCCACAACTGTTAAACCTTTCTCGGAGGGTAATTTTTCCACATCCCACGCTTTTTCAAATTTCCTGCGCACATCTTCGTCCGTTACTTTCTGATAACCGGGATACACGTTCGGTAACGCACCGAGATCGCAAGCACCTTGAACATTTCCTTGCCCACGAAGTGGATTTACCCCTGTTCCTGGCCTGCCAAGATTGCCCGTTGCCATGGCAAGATTCGCCAAAGACGTGACGTTGGCAGTTCCGCTCACGTGTTGAGTTATTCCCATGGCATATACGATGGCGGCGTTTTTTGCATTTCCATACAGTCTAGCGGCTTTCACTATGTCTTCAGCAGGCACGTTCGTTACACGAGAAACATACTCAGGCGTGTATTTTTTGACAACCGCTTTGAGTTCTTCAAACCCTTCAGTGCGACTGCTGACGAATTCCTCATCGTAAAGACCTTCTCGTATTATCACATTCAGTATTCCGTTAAAGAGAGCCGTATCCGTGCCGGGTAAATGTCTTATCCACTGCGTTGCGTAATCAACCAATTCGATCTTTCGTGGATCGGCAACGATGAGTTTGGCTCCTTCACGAACTGCCCTTTTGATTCTTGAGCCATAAACGGGATGATTTTCCGTTGGATTAGACCCGGTCAAAAGAATAACGTCTGCTTCGAGAATGTCTAACAAATTGTTGGTCATGGCTCCACTTCCCAAAGTTCTTGCCAAACCGGTAACCGTGGATGCATGACAAAGCCTCGCACAATGATCTACGTTGTTAGTTCCCACAACGGCACGAGCTATTTTTTGCAAAAGGTAATTCTCCTCATTCGTACATCTTGCGGAAGAAAGAAAAGCGATGGAATCTGGTCCGTACTTTTCCTTTATTTCCATCAACCTTCTTGCAGTGTAATCAAGTGCTTCATCCCAATCAGCAATGACCAATTTTCCATCTTTTCTCATCATCGGCGCTTTCAACCTATCTGGATGATTGACAAATTCGTAACCAAATTTTCCCTTTACACATGTGGCCACGCCATCATTTACTTCGGGATTCTCTTCGGAGGCCTTTATTCTAACAATATCATTCTTTTTTGGATCCACGTATACATCCAGTTGACATCCAACACCACAATACACACAAGTCGTTTTTGTTTTCTTTGTCTCCCACCATCGTGCCTTACCTATAGACGGTTTCTCAACTATAGCACCAACCGGACATATCGTGGCGCATTGTCCACAACTAACACAATCGGTTTTAGAAAGGGGAAGCTCATAAG
>WFSH01000237.1 GCA_015486145.1 Mesoaciditogaceae bacterium | reverse complement strand
CTTTCCATCTCGCTTCTATGAGGGCGTTTCTCGTTTCGCTTTCGTATTTCGCCTTTGGAAGGCCTTCGCAAATTGTGTTGTAAAGTGAGATGATTTCTTTCTTTTTATCTTTTCTTTCTTCCGTCTTGTCTTTATCTAGTCTTAGTCTTATATAAGGGCCCACGATTGGGGGTGAGATTGGTTCCGTATTGGTACCCTGATTGGGGGTAAGATTGGTACCTTGATTGGGTGCGTTATTAGGGGATATATTCCACCAATACTTTCCCGCTTTCCTCGTGGAGGCGCTTTTGTAATTTATGAGATGCGTATCTATGAGTCTTTGTCTCGCCTTGATGAACGTTTTTTTATCACATCTCACCATGGCGATCAATCGCGCATTTGGGATCGAAAGAGGTTCTTTCCAGCGCAGGCGGTTCGCTATCTGCAAGATTGCAAAGTAGAGTTTCGCCTCGTACGCCGAATAAGAATACTCTATGTCGACGTCCCAAAAATGATTTATCAACTCAATGTACGTGTTTGTCATCTTTTTCTCCTCTTGCTGATCAGCTCACCGACGAGGCGTCTAAAATGAGAGAAGAGCTCTCTAAAATAGAAGACCGGCTCCGTGAGCTGAAAGCCACTGGCCCTGTATACATAACGGCTGAACAAATACGACAAAAATATGAAGAATATAGAAGAAAGCTAGACGGGGATAGAAATGATAAAAGAGATATCATATTGTCATTGATAAAACGTGTTACCTTGTTCAAAGGCGGGTACATACACGTAGAACCGAAGTGATTTAAAAAGGTTGTTTTTTGATTGTCCTGAATAAGTATGTTACGCTTTGAAAAATTGAAGGTATCCATCTCTTAATTTGCTATAATGAAATAGCGTACTTTGAAAAATGGAATGTCATGGCGATTGAAAGTATGTACAATAGGAAAAGAGCATCAAGTGTTCATTTTACACGGGAGGTGTGAAATGGGTCACAAATATCAACACCCACCGGTAGTTGAAGCGTTGTGTGAGTTTTTATTCACCCCAAATCAACCGTGGGACATAACCCTTAGCGGATTATTTCATGAAAAGATAAAAAAGAACTTTCCAGAGAAAAACTTTAAAGTGAACTTGATCGGTTCTCAAATCAGCATGCAGAGCTTGCCTCAGGAAATCACCAACAAAATCTCAGTGGCCTTTATACTGCAATTTTTTAACAAAGAAAAAAACTCCTTAGTTCAATTGGGAAAAGATTTGCTGGCTGTAAACCGACTTAAGCCTTATACATCTTGGGAAGAATTCAAAAAGATGATAAACGATAACCTTTTTGCATACCAAGAAGTATTCAATCCTCAAAATGTTAAAAACTTTCATTTGAGATTTATCAACAAGATGGAATTCGAGATCAAGGAATTTAAAATAAACAAATATTTCAACTACTATCCTCATTTCCCATCTAAAGCTGGAACCTTCCAGGAATTTGTGACTAAAATCGATATTCCATTGAGGGAAAGCAGCGAAAAAATAACTTTGCTTTTAGGAACAACTCTTCCCAGCAAAGAAGATTCCATTTCTATAGTGTTGGATATTGACTACTCGTTGGCTCTTGAGAAAAGTATGGATAAAGAAGAAATTGAAACTCTTTTGGAGCACGCCCATGAAGAAGTGGAAAATACCTTTGAAAACAGCATAACAGAAGATTTGAGAAATAGATGGAGGAGGTAGTATTATGAATGTTAATCCTTCCTTAATTGATAAAAATGGGATTCTTATTGATAGGCCTAAATCCGTTAAGATTTCAAACTATGAAATTCACCCGAGCTTTCAAAATGAAAATTATGAAATATCCGTAACTGTGCAAAGCGAGAATTCAATACGTGATTTGGAAGATTTGTACACAATAAAAAATAAAACGGAGACCTTGAACTTTATAAAAGAAAACCAATTGGTAGATGTTCTTATAGAAGCTTACCATGAAATACAAAATTTCTTTGAGCAAGTGATAGAAGTAAAATTGGAGTTATATCATGACTTTGAGGAAGAGTGGGAAACCCTTTTCTTAATTGTGAAACTGAGAATGAATTCTCCTTCCGAAATGCAGGAAATGCTGGACAAGGAAGAAATGTTTATAAAAAAATGGCTTTTCCCAAAAGAAAAATTGATCAAAGGAAGATTGAAAATATCAGTGGAGCCCGTTTAAATGTTCAATTGGAAAGACTTTATCACTTTAGCTGAAGAGCTCATTAAGCAAGAAGATGAAGCAAGTTTGAGAACTGCCATAGACAGAGCTTATTATGGAATTTTTTGTACTGCAAGGGATAAAGCCGGTTTGCAAGAGAAAAAAACGAAAAATGTGCATATGGAAACAGCGTCTTTCTACAATGATGCGGAAGATGAGAACAAAAAATACATCAGCGATGGATTGGATGAACTTAGAAAATATAGAAACTACGCCAGCTACGATCTGAATTGGTCGGATATAGATAAAAATTTGGCAACTCTCATAGTTCTAAAAGCCAAGAAAATTTTAGAAATTTTGGAAGAGTTAAAATGAGAAACAACCATTCAAAAATTCGAGACAAAACCTTTAGGGCGGACTTTTGACATTCAAAAGGAAGTTTGGAAAGTGGGATTTGTTCAAACCATTGATTTCGATAGTGCGTTGGGCGCTGTCCGTCGCCTCCAGAGTTATAAACGTATTAGGAGATTCGGTAAGTAATTAAAGACCACATCCAAAAAGATAAAGAGTCCTGTAAAATAGGGCTCTTTTTTCTTTTCACCACGTGCGCGGGCTGTGGCGAAAACGAGCCGAGCGAAAAGCTCGCTTTGAGCCGTTGCGAGACAAGCTAATGGACACGTTTTAACTTGGTTAAAACTAATACCTTAAACTCTAAACTTATTTTTTGGTCATTCCAAACTTGATTTGGAATCTCATTTTTTATCTTCCAATTTTTTTAGAGATCCTGAATCTTCCTGCGGTCGTTCAGGATGACATGCTCCACGTG
>WFSH01000236.1 GCA_015486145.1 Mesoaciditogaceae bacterium | reverse complement strand
GTGGGGAGATATGCTGACCGGAATGTATTTAAGTGAAGCGGAAAGCCAAAAGTGGCAGGAAGTCCTAAAAAATGAAATGTGGAACGATGCCGTCATTGCCAATTGGGACTACTCTTCAAGCGAAATTGGCATTTTCAGGGAAAAAATAAATTCCTTTGGAGAAGAAAGAAAATCTTCCCAAGTAGCGTGCCCAGGCCTATCCGATTGGAACACTTACTACCCAATTTTTGATGATGCCTTAATAAATATAAGAAATTTTGTTGGTGCCGCCAAAGAAGAAAATCTTTGGGGGTTCTTGCTGACCTCATGGGGGGATGACGGACAAGAATGTCTTTTCTCGTTTTTAAATCCGTTGATCTTAGCCACAATGGAAATTGCAGAAGGAAATGGAAAGTGGGAAGAGAAATGGGAAAAACTTACAGGAGAAAGTGAAAAAGTCACTCGTGTGAGAAAATTGTTTGGAAATACAGCAGTTTCATCCTCCTTATTAAAACGTGTGCTTTTTTCTGAGCTTAAACCACTTTACAGTGTGGAAGAAGAAAAGAAAAAGAAATTAAGAGCGACATGGGAAAATATATTAGATGAGTCAAACGGAGTAAATCTGCCAGAAGATTTGAACTTTATCAGGGATATGATAACAGTTGGATTGAAGAAAATAGATGGAACGGCAAAGGTTTCTGATTTCATAAAACTCGCAAACGTTTACTCCAAACTTTGGCTTGCCGAGAGGAAGCCTGCGGGTTTGGAGAATATTTTGCCAAGGTTTTGGGGAATGGCAGGAGTAACAGACACCAAAAATTTTATTTGACGTGATTAAAAACAGCGAAGTCGATCTTTACCGATCTTGAAAAATAATTTTTAATCAGTTATAATAAATATCAATCAGATAATTGCGTTTACATGACTAAACTCGAGCAAGGAAGGACTGTATATGCTTGCAAACGACAGAAGATTGAGGATCTTCGAGTATATAAAAAGAAACGTAAGTGCAACGACAAAGGAATTGGTGGAAGAATTCAACGCGTCTGGTAGCACAATTAGAAGAGATCTTGAATATCTTGCAAAAAAGAATTTAATCATCAGATCTCACAACGGTGCTATGATAAATTCCCCTCACGCGGAAAGTGGTTTCTTGTTCAATTACCACCGTATGAGAGAGGAAAAAAAGCTCGTAGCCCAAAAGGCGGTAAAATTTATAAAGGACTATGATTTCATTGCGTTAAGTGGTGGTACCACATCTTACATGCTCGCTTCCGAAATATTAAATTCATCAATACAAGGTTTGAGAATTCTCACCAATTCCATAAACATCACAACACTCATTTTGGAAAGTGTGAAAGACTTTCAAGTGATAGTTGCCGGTGGAGTACCAAGAAAAGGCACTTATGAGTGTGTCGGTGAGATAACTTTAAAGACGATCAGAAATTTCAACATAGATAAATTTTTTGTAGGTGTGAATGGGATTTCTCTGACCGGTGGGATTTCTTTTTCAAACATTGAAGAAGCTGAGGTTGCTAAAGAAATTTATAAACATAGCCGTGAAATTTACGTGATCGCAGATCACACAAAATTTGGTGTAATTAAGTCCGCCCGACTGATAGATCTCTCCAAAGTTGACGCCATCATAACTGATTCTGTTCCTGAAGAAATTCAAAAAGAGTTGTCGAAATACGGAAATGTTGAGATCGTTTAAGTTAAAGTCGGGGACAAAAATCCCCGACTTTTAAAGACTCCTTATCCTCTTAATCAACTTTCTCATTTTGAAAGCTCGTAAAAATCTATTCCAACAGCTGCTCCACCAGGCCTCGTAGGATTGAAAGTCCACCCTTTAATATCGGTTCTTTGAATTTCAAATGCAAGAGGTTGAGCCAACCAAATATAAAGTGCATTCTCGTAAGACTTAACATTTAATTCAGTGTAATCTTTAGCACGTTTCTGAGTATTCAACGTTTTCATCGAGTCGCTAACCAGAGGATCCATGTGTTTTTTTGCCCATTCCACATATGCTTTCCCAAGAAAAGCACCCAACGTTCCACTTGAAGCATAAAATGGTTGTGCAAAATAGTAAGGATCGGCAACTGCACCACCCCATCCAACTGCATACATTGGTAGTCTCTCAGCTACTAGATCTGTGAGAAAAGAAGACCACAACTCGTTCTTGATATTTATTATAAATTTTGGATTTATCTTTCTTGCATACGTTTTGATCATTTCGCATGCCACTCTCCGTTGAGCATTACCCGTGTTGTACACAATTGTAAATTTGAATCCCGTTTTCCAGAGCTTTCCACCAAATGCTTTCTTGAAATAATATTTTGCCTTTGCCAGGTTCTGATGATAAGTGGGTGGAACATTGGAATTGTACCCCGATACTATGCTTGGCAAGGCCCCGTTGGGGGTTATTGCCTGACCATACCATATACTTTTTATATACTCGTTGTGCGGAAAAAGATACTCAAATCCCATTCTAACATCTTTGTTTGCAAAGAAATCAGGTGGAATTCCATTTCCGTCTAATTTCCCAGAACCAATGTAGGGATTCCCTTTTGAGTTGATCGTTTGCGTAAAAAACATTCCTATAATTCTCAAAGACGGATAGCCTTTCAAAACTTCGATCCCAGGAATACCTTCAAGCTGCTTCAAATATTGAGCTGGCGCATATATTATGTCAGCATTTCCACGCATGAGATCGAGTTTTCGAGTGGTAAATTCTTTCACAAATTTTATGATGGCGTATTTTATTTTGGCAGGCTTTCTCCAATATTTATCAAACCTCTTGAGAACAATTTCTCTTCCTTTTAACCATTTATCGAGCATGAATGGTCCCGTACCATTGGCAACAGAATAAAGTGGATCTTTTTCACGAGTTGGATTGTGATAAACCCACCATGTATCGGCATTTCCAGGCCACGCGCTGTGTTCCACAGCCCATTTTTCATCTAAAATCGAACCACCATAAACCGTATCAATAGCCGCCAGAAACGGTGGATAAATATGTGGCAGATGTATGATGACATCGTTTCCCTTGATTTCAAACGCTTTTGACATCAATTTGAAAGCATCTATCAATGCTTGCCGGTATTTGTCATTTTTGGGAATACGCGTGCCTTTCACAAATAGTTCGTTGTAAGATCTAACCCCGGCAAGCTTTGTAGCCCACTGTTCGATGCTATCCACGTAAGAACCGTTGATTTTGGGAAATATGGGTTCTGCCAACATCCAAGAAGGTCCGCCTGCTCGGTCAAAAATTATAGATCTTTCAAGAGAATAAACGACGTCTTGTGGTGTAAGAAGATCTCCATTGTGGAAATATACTCCCTTTCGAATGTGAAAGACATACGTTTTGCCACTGTCGAGTATTGTTCCATCTTTCACACTTGGAACATTTGTGGAAAGCATGGGAATGAATGCCTTCCCATTGTATCGAAGAAGATTCTCGTAAACCTGCCATATAACTTCACCAGAAGAGGTGTCATAGCACCAATCTGGATCAAGAGTGTTGATACCCTCAATTCTCTCTTCAACAATCGTTGTTGTAGCCATAGCCATAATTGTTCCAACCATCGCAAAGAATAGAACCGCAAAAATAAAAATTGATTTTCTCATCTTGAACATTCTCCTTTCTAACAGTTATTTTAAAAACTCACCCCCTCTTTTTGTTCACAAAAGGGGGTGTTTAATTAAACAATTCTGTACTTATCGAATATCAACCGATCATTCGTCAATCACTTTGATAAGGCGTAAAAATCCCTAAATGCTCCGAATTTTTGAGTAAATTCAGTTTGCCAAACTCCTATTCTCTTTCTTAAATTAAGTATTTAAAAAGCAGAGAACCTTTAAAAATTCCTGCCTTTTTAAGTTTTTACTTATATCCTTTCCAGATATGGAAAAAATCGGCACTATTGCTCGGTGGAAACCCTGGACGCATTGGATTGTAATACCATCCATGTATCCAGCTACGTTGAACATGCACACCAAGTGGCTGAAGTTCCCATATATCTATAGCTTCTTCATAACATATCTTTTGCAATTCGTAGTAATATTGAGCTCTTTTTTCTGGATTTGTTTCTTCCATTGCTTTGTTAATTAAGGGATCAAATTTTTTCACAGCCAATTCTTTAAAGTTTTTACCGCTACTGCCGCTATAAGCGCCATTGCTTCCCAAAAACGGCTGAACAAAATCATTGGGCCCCGGGTAGTCAGCAACCCATCCAGCAAAGTACATTGGTAATTTCCCCTCTTCATATGCTGGCAGGAAGCTCGCCCATAAAAACCCTTGGTATTTTATATCGAACTTTGGGTTGATCTTCTTCGCATAATATGCAAGCATCTCTTCGGCTATTGG
>WFSH01000235.1 GCA_015486145.1 Mesoaciditogaceae bacterium | reverse complement strand
GATTGCACAGTGTGCAATGTATTCTTGCTTTCACGACCAAAGCGATAGATGCGAAGAGAGGCACAGGATGTGCCGAGAAAGCGAATCTAACAGGATGTTAGTATGCAGCGTGCTCTGTTATTTTGTCATTCTGAACTTGATTCAGAATCTCGATCCACCTTGTTAGTTGCTTGGAGATCCTGAATAGTTCCTTCGGAACTTTCAGGATGACGCTGTGGTCAAAGATTCCAATAAAAGAGCGAATCAGTTTTGACAAGGCTTCAAAAAGATTACACTCACCGCTTGATAAGCGGTACTAAAATGTCAAAGAATGTGTTATTCGAAAATACTACCCACACTATCGTGAAGAGAGCTGAAAAAATAGCAGGAAAGACGACTTTTTTGGGTAATTCTACTTCTAAAGGGAAAAGTGCTTTTAATGATAAAATAAGTGTTGTGTAAGGTGAATGAATGTACGATAAAATTTTTTGGATATAGGTATCTCACAATTAGGTTGAGAAAAACAAAATCAAGGTACGCTCGGACATTCATCCTTACTTTTACATACTTTTTTACCCACACAAAAAGTTGAGGTGATTGTGACGAACATTGCGGTCATAGGTTTTGGAGCAGCTGCAATAGGTTTTATAAGTGAAGCGATAAGCAGAGGGCACAAAATACATGTTTTTGAAAGATCGAAAGATGTGTACAGCTCAAGTATAAGTGGCATAAGATCTGATGGTAAACTTTTCGTTTCAAAAGATATGGGAGGAGATCTCGAAATTCCAATTGAAATTCAAAGAGAAGTGGTCAATTACTACATTTCAAAATTGGACAAAGCAGATAGAGGAAACATCAAAACGGGTGTTTCATTTTCAAAAAATTCCGAATATTTTGAGTTGTTCTATTCCAAAGGGTTCGAACCCATCAATTCTGAATTTTTTCACATAGGAACCGATAAGCTTACAAACGTCCTTAAAAAGATATACGAAGAATTTTTAACATCCGAAAGGGTGAGATTTCATTTCAACGTGAAAATCGACAACGTGGTTTTTCAACAAGATGGAACGATAAAGATTCAATCCAAAAATTTTGAAGATTCATTTGATTATGTGGTGATAGCGGTTGGAAGAAGTGGACACATACTTGTGAATAGGATCATTGAAGAACATCCTGAACTCGTGCTTTCTGACAACGTAGTTGACATAGGAATACGTTATGAAGTGCCAAACCACGTTGTTAAAAAGTTAAACGAAGAAATGTACGAATTCAAAGTTAGAATGCGAACAAAGACGGGATACATGGTAAGAACCTTTTGTAACAACCCTTCAGGAAAAGTGGTGCTCGAAAAATATGATGACTTTGTAACCGTAAACGGTCACTCTAATTCAAAGGCAGAAACGTCAAACACAAATTTTGCAATTCTGTGCAGCACTTCTTTTACGGAACCTTTTAACGATCCAGTGGGATACGGATCGTTTATAAGTAAACTCGGAAACATTCTTGCTGGAGGAAGAAAAGTACTACTTCAGACTTATGGAGATTTTGTAAAATGCAAGAGAACGAAAAAAATCGGTAGGGTTAAACCCACTCTTCCAATTGGGAATTATGTGCTGGGAGATGTGAATCTTGTGCTTCCAAGAAGAATTGCACTCTCCATTTCGGAATTTATTCAAAAACTTGGAGAAGTCGTTCCCGGGTTGGCATATTCGGACAATTTAATGTACGCCGTGGAGGTGAAATTTTACAGTAACAAGCTTGACAACGATAAATACGAGAATCTCAAATTCATAGGAGACTGCAGCGGTCACACAAGATCAATAACATACGCCACAGCTCACGGAAAAATGATGGCTCAAAAATTATGAAAACTATTTCGTGGGAAACCTAATTTCTTGTTTTTTTTATGCTGTGGATTAATCACTTTCAATGACTATCCCCAGCATTTCTGGACCTCCGTGGAGTGAAAGAGCTGGGCCAATGTGGTACAAATAGCTTTTCACTTTGACAAGAGATGAAAGTTCAAAAGAGATTTCTCGAGCTTTTGATGAATTTCCAGTGTAAGCAACAGCGAATTTTTTTATGCTGTACTTTAGAATTCGTTTTTTTAAAGTTTCTACCCCTCTTTTTCTTCCAAGGGAAATGGAATCCATCGTTATTTTGCCATCTTTAAGTGTGAAGATGGGTTTCACATTTAAAGATTGTGCTATTTTCAAGACGACATTCGGCATTCTGCCACTTTTTTTCAAATACTCGAGTGTATCCAACAAGAAAAAAGCTTTGATCGAATTTCTCCTTTTTTCCAAAGTTGTCACGATATCTGAGAATTTTTCTCCTTCTTTTATCAGATCGTTTGCAGCCATAACTAAAAAACCTTGTGCCATGGAAAGAATTTTTGAGTCTACCACAGCGATCTTCAATCCTTCATAGTTTTTGGCAACGGTATTTATCGCGGACCACGTTCCACTCAATTTAGATGAGATTGTCAAAACTATGGCATGAGTATAGCCTTCAAGTTTTGCGGCATCAAAAGTGTTGATTATATCTTCAATAGATGGCAACGAAGTTCTCAACGAATGTTCTTTGAGAAGCTCTATCACTTTTTCCGCACTTATTTCGAATTTATCTTTGTATTCCTGGCCGTTGTCCAAGATGATTCTAAACGGAATGAGTTTTATTCCATTTTGAGAGATAAATTCATCGCTTAAATCACAGCCCGTATCTGATATCACGGCGATTTTCTCATGCACAAAATTCACCGACTTTCTGCCACTTTGTTGAAAAAATCTTTGCGTCATAGCCAAATTGGTGAATGAGGGTTTACGTTGTAGGTTTTAAAAAATTCGGAATTCAAAATTGAACTTGATGAGTTGGCATTCAGGCTGTTTCGGAATTTACAAGTATCTCCCTCAAAGCTTCACCTGTATGCGAAGAAGGACAGTTGGCAATCTTTTCAGGTGTTCCGGAACACACTAAATATCCTCCATCTTTACCACCTTCAGGACCAAGATCTATGATATGATCGGCGTTTTTTATAACATCTAAATTGTGTTCGATAACGATCACCGTATTTCCTTTGTCAACCAACCTTTGAAGGACACCTATCAGTTTTTTGACATCGTGAAAGTGTAGGCCAGTCGTTGGTTCATCGAGTATGTAAAGTGTTTTACCAGTTGAAGTTTTTCTCAATTCTGATGAAAGTTTGATACGTTGTGCTTCGCCACCAGAAAGTGTGGTTGCCGGTTGACCAAGTCGAATGTAACCAAGCCCAACGTCGTGAAGAGCCTTCAAGGGAATCGTGATCTTTGGAACATCTTTGAAAAATTCAAGTGCCTCGTCCACGGACATTTCTAACACATCACTTATGTTTTTTCCCTTGTATTTGACTTCAAGAGTTTCTTTGTTGTACCTTTTCCCATTGCAGACATCGCATTCGACGTATACGTCCGGCATAAAATTCATCTCAACGCGTATCACACCTTGACCAGAGCATCTTTCGCAACGCCCGCCTTTAACGTTAAAACTGAATCTACCAGGGTTGTATCCGCGTATCCTAGCCTCTTCGGTTATGGAAAAAAGGGCGCGTATGGCATCAAAAGCCTTCGTGTAGGTTGCAGGGTTTGATCTTGGAGTTCTTCCTATTGGACTTTGATCGACAGAGATCACTTTGTCAACATTTTCGATACCTTCAACAGATTTGAATTTTCCTATTGGAATGTGACTTCGATAAATTTTATTCATCAGCAACGGGTACAATGTTTCCATGACAAAAGAAGATTTTCCGGAACCTGACACGCCCGTTACGCACACAAACGTTCCAAGTGGGATGGAGACATCTATGTGTTTCAAGTTGTTGTGCGAAGCCCCGTAAATTGTCAAATGTCTCTTTCCTTTTCTCCGCGTTGACGGCATTGGCACTTTTAACCTTTTACTGAGATATTTACCTGTAAGAGTGTCGGCCTCTTCCAAACCAGAAACTTTACCCGTGTAGAGTATTTTTCCGCCATGCTCTCCGGCACCTGGACCTATTTCAACCACGTAATCTGCTGACCTTATTACCTGTTCATCGTGTTCAACCACTAAGACGGTATTTCCCAAATCTCTTAAACCTTCCAACATTCTGATCAATTTCACCGTATCTTGATG
>WFSH01000234.1 GCA_015486145.1 Mesoaciditogaceae bacterium | reverse complement strand
CTTTCGATACTCCTGCAGCAGTTACAACAATATTAACAGCTCTCTTCACAAGCTTCTCGTTTATGGGTGTAACGTCCACCATTAGATTCTTGTACACCTTTCCCAACCTTACCATTGAAATGGTACTGAGCATGTTTAAAACCATTTTCTGAGCCGTACCAGCTTTGAGCCTCGTCGAACCAGTTATAATTTCAGGACCAGTTACAACTTCTATAGCTATGTCAACCATGGAAGAAAGCTTGGCGTTGTTCACATTGGATATGCCTCCCGTAAAGGCTCCAAACTGCCGAGCCTTTTCAATTGCACCCATCACGAATGGGGTCCTTCCACTTGCTGAAATTCCCACCACAACATCTTTAGAAGATACTCCATTGTTCACTACCTCTCTCGCACCACCTCCCCAATCGTCCTCAACATCTTCCAAAGCTCTCACCATTGCCTCATTACCCCCAGCAAGTATGGCTGTAAAAGTTCCATAAGGCAAATTGAAGGTTGGCACTGTCTCCGCAGCATCTATAACCGCAAGCCTGCCAGAAGTTCCAGCTCCAACGTAAAAACATTTTCCACCTTTTCTCACCGATTCCGCTATTTTTTCGGCAAGTCCCGCTATTGGTTTGAGTGCCTTCCCCACCGAGAAAGCCACAGTTTGATCTTCTTCATTCATCAATTTAGCTATTTCAAGAGAAGTCATGGTATCAACATTCACAGATCTTGAGTTGGACTTTTCAGTTTCGAGATTTTCGATTTTTTCTCGTTCTGTCAAATTCTCCACCACCTGATATCTTGTACGTACAAGCATTTAAATTATAGACATGTTTACATTCGATAACAAACGGGATAAAAGTTGGTTGTAAGCTTTTTTAAACGATAAAACATGTTTATACCAAAAAACCTTGCTTTTCCTAAGCAAGGCTCTGATTTTCTTGAGTTTTCGTGGGTTTATTCTAAATCATGAATTTTTTCAACCTTACAGAAAGCAGAATGGCTCATATTCCCCCAAACCCAGTCAAAACTATGCCTTTGATATAGTACCTTTGCATATACAAGAAAAGTGCAACTACAGGTATGACTTGAAGAACCATCCCAGCAAGGATAAGATTTTGATTTGTGTACGTTGAAAATGCGAGAGATAGTTTGGATAATCCAACTGGAACTGTCGTCATTTGAGGTGAGAAAGAAGTTATTATCAAAGGCCACAGGAAACTATTCCACTGCCCTATAAATGTTAATATTGCCAACGTGGCAAGTGCAGGTTTTGAAAGGGGAATAATAATCTTTGTAAATATGGCAAAATGTGATGCTCCATCAATTTTTGCGGCATCTATAAGATCTGGGGGAATGCTCATTATAAATTGACGCAACAGAAAGATCCCATATGCGCTTACAGCAAACGGCATTATGAGTGAAAGATAGTTGCTAACCCATCCGAACAATTTTATCAGGTAAAAATTTGGTATCAAAAAAAGAAAGGCCGGAAACATCATGGTAGAAAGTGTAAATCTAAATAAAGGTTTCTTACCAACGAAATCCAGTTTTGCAAATGCATAACCACCCATCGCACTTGTTAACAAAACTAAAGCCGTTACCGATACAGCAACAATAAAGCTATTAATATAATAGTGAAGAAATGGAATATGTTGAAATACATCGACATAGTTATGCCATTGCGGATTCGAAGGTATCCACTTCGGTGGAACCGATATGAATTCGTTGAGAGTCATGAGAGAAGCGGAAACAAGCCAAAAAAAGGGAATCACCATAATAGTTCCTACGCCAGCTACTGATGTGTATTTTACGAATTCGGTTATTTTAGCCCTTTTTTTACTCATAACTTTCGAGCCCACCCTTTCTAAATGCTTTCAGTATCAGTAAAGTAGTAATAAGAACAATTACAAACAAAATCATTGCAGCCGCAGAAGCCTTACCCATCTGGAAATCCACAAAAGCGGTATTATACATGTAAAGAGAGAGGACCTCAACACTTGAAGCAGGAGCATTGGTCCCCATCATATAAACAAGATCGAATACCTGCCAGGCTCCTATCATTCCAGTAACTAGGAGAAAAAGTATTGTTGGCTTGAGTAGAGGAAGCGTTATCGACCAAAACATCTTCACACGCGACGCTCCATCGATCTTTGCAGCATCATAATACGACTGAGGAATTGCTTTTAAGCCCGCAGTAAATATAAGTATTGAAGCACCCATTCCTGCCCATACCGCAGTAATCATGATGGCCATTAAAGCATAACGTGGGTCAGTAAGCCAGTTATGAGAAGGTATGCCAAACCACCCTAGTATTTCATTAACAATACCGCGGCTTGGATTATAAAGATAGCCCCAGATCATTCCTACTGCAACGGCAGGAGTTATTGTCGGTGCAAAATAAATAAACCTCCATACTGCCGCACCTTTAATATTATTAAGAGCAACTGCAATCAACAAAGATAAGATTAAAACCGCTATCGTTGTTGTAAAGGCATATACAATTGTATTTCGCAAAGCTGATATAAAAAGCGGATCTGAGAACAAACTTGAATAATTCCATAATCCCACATTTGGTGCACTAAAAGGTGAAATTAACATATTCCACTGTTTGAAAGACACCCAAACAGAAAACCCTACCGCAAATGCAAAAAAAACGGTAAAAAAAAGCAAAATGGGAGAGAGGAAGATATAAGCCACTATATTTTCTCTTAATCTATTTTTACTCACTTGCACTTGTTTTTCATCTCCTTTTTCTCTCCCATTTGCATTTCAAATCTTTCAGCAAAATCAATGGTAATATCGGGCAAGTATCGAATTTATCTTCGCAACGGCGTCATCAAGAGCACGTTGTGCACTTTTTTGTCCATTCCATGCGGCAACAATTTGATTCATAAGTATCGTCTTGATTTGTGCACCTTGCATAACGTTTGGCTCAGGAATCGCATTTTTAAGCTGATCGATGAAGACTTTGAGATCTGCAAGCTGCTTTTGATGATTTCTAAGATCTATTTTATTTGGAGGAATAACGGAAATCACATTGACTTCAAGATCTCCAGCACGTGTCGTGTTGGTTTTTGGTTGAACTTGAAGAGCAAACCATTTTAAAAAATCCCATGCTGCTTTTTTGTGTTTTGATGCACTATCCACCGCAAAGAACCACGTATAAGAAAGCGTGGCAGGTTTTTTTATAGGAGGAATGGGAGCTATGCCAACATATTTGGTATACTGATTTCCATATGCTTGCTTTAAACTTCTAACATACCACGGTGCCATGATCATCATGGCCACAGTATTCTGAGGAAAGTTAAAAACATTTCCAGCACTGTTAGTTGCTTTCTCTTTGAAAAGCACAAGCTCTTCATTCAAAGCTTTCACGCCCTTTTGATTATTCAATAAACATTTTGTATAACTTTTATTGAACATCGAACCACCAAGACTGTAAAGAAGAGAAAGATATGGATGTACTACAGCACTATTCCATCCTGAAAGAAAAGCAAAACCATACTGAGAAATCGCACCCTTTGAATTATACTTTGTAAGTTTGCGTGCCATCTTAACAAGCTCATCCCATGTTTTAGGTGGTTCGGTATAACCGGCTTCAGAAAGTAGCTTCTTATTGTATATAAGGGCGTAGTCATCAATTTCTGATGGAATACCCCATACTTTGCCATTGATCGTTGCGCCTTTAACAGATGCAGGGACAAAATTTCTTTTGACGGCATTTATAATCTCCTTAGGTGGAGCAGCTAAAATGTGAGAGCTAACCAATTGAACACCCCACAGCGAATAGAGATCGTAGATATCAGCTTCTTTTCCAGCCATATGACTGATGATGAGTTGTTGCAAATAGTTACTAAACGGTACTTCCCTAATCTTTATTTCGATGTTGGGATGAAGTTTCATGTACTCCTCGGCATACTGTTTAAGACCAGGATAAATTAACTTTCCTGACTTGTTAAAAATACCGTTAACTTGATAGTCAGACCAATGGGTCTGTATTACCAGGACCGTCTTCGCCACAGCAGAAAAAGACAGAAAAATGCTTACCAACAATAAAATCCAAAATACTCTACGCATCTAAAATCCCTCCTTATTTAAAAGTGAAAAAACCACTCAGCTTTTAGTTAGTTTTAACACAAGAACTTCCAATGGTTTCAATTTCACGTTAACAACAAGTCCATTTTCTCCAGTTTCACAAGGAATTGTTTTCTCATTAACGAGGTCAAAAGCAGCATAATTGCCGGTGAGTTCATTTAATATAACACTTGAACTCACTTCATTTAATTCTTCATGATTGAAGAAAAAAGCAATGTAATCATTCTGGAATTTCAAAAGCCTTGTTTCAATGAAAACACTTGGATCTGTAACATATGCAGAAGAGTTAACATTGGCTATTTTCAACATCTCTCTAAAAAATTGCTCAATATCCTGAGCACGCGATTTTTCATATTCTCTTGAAAGAAGTGTTCCAATTACAACAGCCGTGCCCTTACCGAACTTGTTCATCACGATAGCCGCAGAGCCATCGTTGAACACTCCAATTGCATTCCCACCATTAAGTGCAAAAGCTTCTTCATATCCACTGCCGTTTAGCATCTTTAAATCCTTAGAGAATCCCTCATTAATGTGTACCTGGGGGTGCTTGGATTCTCGCCACCAAAGTTCATAGCATCCAAATAATTCATCAAGCCCCATGCCCGGTATTTTCGTAGCATTGTTACCATCTTTGTCACTCCAACCAGGTCTAAATTCGGAAATGAGTACACCACCTTTTCTAACGTAATTTTTCATGGCCTCAGCAGTCTTTTGTTCAAGCACAATCGAAATTGGTGCAAAAACTATACTGTACCTACTTAAAACGCCACTGACAATTTGCTCAAGGCTCACAAAGTCCACTTGTATATTGTCTCGGATCAGCAGTCTGTAAAGTCCAAGAAGAGACGAGCGAATCAATTCGTTGCCCTTTTCACGGAGTGCTGAAAGCATCATATATGAGTCTATGTTGTAAACTACTGCCACTTTTGACTTAAGTGGACGAGCTCTAAGAAAAAGTTCCTGATTCTTATTTATCACCCTTCCAACATTTCCAGCTGTTTTCGATCTTTCTGTTAACTCTCCATCAGGATGAACAAGCCCAAACCCAGATATTTCATAACCACAACTCATTGGGTAATAAGCATAGTAGCACAACCCTTTCGCACCTCTCGAAACAGCTATCCATGCCCACTGAATAACATCTTCTTTACTTACCGGCTCACCAAAATGCATGCCAGTCACGGCGTGACCTGCTTGCAACTCTCCTATCCAGAAATCTTTTCCTTCAGCGTGGGATGAACATCTCGTGGCATCTACAGTAAACCCTTTAAGAGAATAATCAAGTGGCATAAGCCATCCAACGTGCTTTGGATAAAAAGATGTGCCCCACACATCCACAACTTTTGACATCTTCCAATCATCTGGATTTCCTCCGCCTTCAAGGGGAGATAAGTAGAGAGAAGAGATGGCAGAATGACTTGACACGATATGCTCGGGATCAACTTCTTTTATAGTTTCAACTCTCCACAAAAGATCTTCCTGGAGTTTCTCAAGATTAAATTGTTGCCAATCCATCAAGTCTTTAAACGTGGAAAGAGTCACATATTTCGGAATCTTCACATCATTCCAAGAACTGTATGTACGATACCATTTTGCATTCAACTCTTTGATAGAACCGTACCTTTTCTTGAGCCACTCTCTAAATCTCTCTTGGGCATAATGGCTGTAATCAAACCATGGGGTAGTTCCCATATAATCAAACCACGACCAATTGACAATGTGTGGCTCGCTCCAAACATCCCAACCGTAAAAAGCTGGTTTTTCTCTGACAATCGTAGCAAGCTTTTTCATGAATTTTGTAGCTCTGTCACGTATCCCGGGATGATCAAGAGAATACCCTGGTGATGCTTGCGATTCGACATTATGACCTGTTTGTGCCTTATAAAGGCCGTCTGGATATCGTACAGCTATCCAATTTGGCGCTGAATCCAAATATATTTGAATTATAACTTTGAGACCAAATTCATCAACTTGGTCAACAAAATTTTCAACTTGCTTGAAATCGTAATGATCATACTCAGGCTCACAGGTTGCCCAATCAACCCAATATCTGACGCTATTGAATCCCAGTTTTTTAATATTGGCAAGGTCTCTCCTCGTCCTTTCAACATCTATTTTAGACACTCTTGGCATCATCGGTGCTCTAACACGATTCTCCCCGTACCAAACAGCTACAGGAAAAAATGGCTTCATCGTTCATCATCCTTTCCACGAAATCGGTGCTTTAACATGATCAAATCGTACTGTTTGAACACAGATTCATTGTGGGAGGATGGTATCTCAGTAACATTTGGTGAAACAAAAATATTCAGTTTCTCACCTTTGTCATTAAGTTCTCCTGCCACTTGTGCATTAAGCAATTGAAGTATCAGCACAGTGGCTATCGTGCTACCGGGCGAAACTTTTTCTATCCTTCCTTCTAATGAGACAAGTGCATCTTCTAAAGGTACACAATTATCAATAGTTATGTTGGCTATATCAGAAAGTTTTTTGACATCTGGATGTTCTTTGGCAACAAGTTTTTGATTTTCCATAGAAGTTACCGCAACAACTTTCAGCCCATGTTCTTTGGCATAAATAGCGGCTTCTACAGGGGCAGCATTAACACCTCCATGTGAAAATATCAGTAAGACATCTTCTTTTTGTAAATCTTGCTCAACAAGAAAATTCTCTATGTATCCTTTTTGACGTTCAAGCCACAGCAAGTCTTTAACACCACCTGTTCCGATAACATTCCACCACAAAAGTCTTGGATTAAGTAAAGGATGAAATGCACCATTTTCGCCAACGTACCCTCCATACCTTGGGAATATCTCCATAACAGGTATTGCTGAATGCGCACTTCCGAAAACATGGACAAGATGACCATTAGCTATTGCATCGACCATAATCTGAGCTGCTTCAGAGATCTTATCTGACTGCGTATCATGAATCTTTTTGATGATTCCATCGATATCGTTGAAATATTGCTCGAAATATCTTTTCATTCAATCTCACATCCTTTCTATAACCATTTGCGAAACACCCAAAATACCAGCATCATCACCAAGAGAAGAGCAAAATATTGGAATATCTTTGAGAACCGGATGAGCCCATTTTTGCATTGAATGATGAATGCCATCTTTTATGTACTTCCAACTTTTTACAATCCCTCCACCTATCACAACTATTTCAGGATCTGTAACAGCAACTAAATTGGCAATGCCAATACCTATTTCTTTACCAATATTTTCGAGAATCTCCATTGCTTTTGCATCCCCTTTCGAAGCTTTTTCAAAGAATATTTGGCCATCCAGTCCGTACTTCTCTTTTATTGCCAAGCCAGACGCTTTTTCTTCAAAAGTTTCGTATTTTGATCCGACCCCGGAAATGCCATTCATAATAAGCCATCCTGCACTGCCAGCTAATCCTCTTGTCCCAGAATATACGCGCCCATCAAGTATCAACCCCACTCCTATACCTGTTCCAATTATCATGAACACCACGTTTTTGTATCCCTTAGCGACACCCAATCGACTTTCAGCAAAAACCATTGTAGCTCTGTCATCTTTCACAACGATCTCCAAAGACGGAAATCGATTTTTCAATATACCCTCAAGAGGAAGATCATTCCAATTTGGAAGATTAGGTGCCCAGACAAGGCCTGAAGATGTAACTGCTCCAGGAATACAAACACCGATCCCCTTAACCTTTTCATTTATCAAACTATCGATCAAAGCCAACAGTTGCTCAATAACGGTATTTCTATTCTTTTTCTTTACAGTTTGAACCTTGCGAGCCAGGATTTCCCCTTTCAAATTCACAATAGCACTTCTCACGTTGCTTCCACCGAGATCTACGCCAATTACGAGCTTTTTCACATTTCTCACCTCATAGAGCGTTGGCATGTCTTCGAAGTTTAATAGAAATTGAGTACCTATCTGCGCGCATGAGGGACTCTGTGTATTCTATAGGTCTATTTTGCACAGAATAGGCAACACGTTTGACGAAAAATCCAACAGCCGGATGAGACAAACCAAGCAATTTTTCAGTGTTTTTGTCAAGCAGTATTGCCGAGTAATTCTCATCTGCTCTTGCAATAAGCACACCGTATCTATGTTCCAATATCTGATACAGAGAACCGGTAAGATCTTCATTTTCGAGTCCTTCCGCGATATCTGAAACTATGTAAGAACTCTGAAGCCCCATCGGTTCGTTATTAGCATATCTAAGCCTTTGAATGAAAAAAAGCTCTTCACCCTTGGTCAAATCAAGGATTTTTTTTATTGCATCGTTTGGCTCAATTTTTCCAAATCGCAGAACTTTCGACTTAACTTTAAAGCCTTTGCTTCGCATTTCCTCGGTAAATGAGGTAAGAAGTATGGGGCCCTTTTGTATTTTTGTTGTCGCCACAAAAGTACCTTTACCTTGCTTTTTTACCAAAAAACCTTCATTTGTAAGTAAAGCAACAGCCTGACGTACGGTAGCCATGGACGTATTGTAAATATTCGCCAACTCTTTTTCGGAAGGAATCCTTTTACCAGGCTTCCATATGCCATTTTCTATCTTTTCTTTCAACAAAATTTTGAGTTGATGATACAGAGGTAAAGGATTACTTTCATCCAAAAATTTAGTGTATTCCATTCTATCTCCTCCATAAATATAATATCATATCATTATAATAACACAAACTCTTATTACACACCAAAATGTAGTATTATTTATAGATATCCCTAATTTTAGATTTTTAAACCCCAAAATCTAATCGAATTGCCTATTTTCTAAGAAAAGCTCCTAATATCTAAGAAATCCCTTCTTTCCTTGTTTAAAAGAAGGGATTTCTTCTCACACTCTCTTACATTTGCTCAAAGGCCAATTTGAAAAGAAATTGCAGAAATTCCATTTAAAAAAGCTTCACGATGAAAAATCTGAACTTTACTCTAATACCCCAACAGCTATTGGAAAGTTTCCAACTGGTATGTTTTGGATAACGGTACCCGTTAAACTATCTATCACACTGATGGTGTTGTTTCCAGCGTTGGTAACGTATACTTTGTTTGTCGTCGGATTCAATCTTATGCCATGTGGATTATTGCCAACAGGTATAGTTTGAGCGACAGTATTCGTATTTCCGTCGATCACACTCACGGTGTTGCTTCCACTATTAGTCACATATATTTTGTTCGTTGCTTTATCTACACATGCATCCATCGGTGCATATCCAACTGATATGGTTTGAACAACGGTGTTCGTATTTCCATTTATCACGCTCACATTGTTGGATTTTGCATTAACGACGTACACCATATCGATCTTAGGGTTTGGATTTACAGCAACTGCAACTGGAGCAGTTCCAACGCTCACCGTGGTGGCAACGCTATTCGTCTGGCCATCATTACACTCACCGTGTTATCGTAATTGTTGGCAACATATACCATGTTAGTCGTTTTATCTACGTCAATTCCATAAGGATAATTCCCAACTGTTACCGTTGAAACTATTGTGTTGTTCAAAAGATTTATGACGCTCACTGAATCATCTGAGTGATTCGAAACGTAAAGAAAGTTCGTTGTGGGATTTACACAAATTCCATCAGGTCCATTTCCTACAGGTATTGTTTGTATAACACTATTGGTAAAAGCGTTTATCACACTTACCGTGTTGCTCAAAAGATTGGCAACGTAAACTTTTTTTGTTGTTTGATTTACAGCTATGGCGATTGGTTTGTTCCCAACTGGTATGATCGTAATAGTATTACTCGCAGATACGTCTATCACGCTAACAGTGTTGTCTCCCATGTTGGCAACGTACACTTTGTTTGCTGGAATACTAATTGGCAAACAACCTGTCAAGAAAAATGTCAACGTCATCAAACTCAACGCTAAGATAAAAATAGATTTTTTATTCATTTTTGATACCCCCTTTCGGTATAGTTTAAAAAAATTTTATCATTTTTTAAATATAAAGTCAATATTACTAAACATTCAAAATATGCATAAAACCTTTATGATTCTCTTTAAAACGAGATTCCGGCTCGGTGGTCGGAATGAGGTTGCGCTAAGAAATGATTTTTTAGTTTTCTGGATACTTGCAAAGTCTTACAACATCTTCGAGGGTTTCTCTACGTCTTATCAACTTTAATTTTTCTCCATCGAAAGCGACTTCTGGGG